>JALFHA010000402.1 GCA_022776785.1 Clostridiales bacterium
TTTGCCGCAGCAGTTCTTGTACTTCTTGCCGCTGCCGCAGGGGCAGGGATCGTTGCGGCCCACCTTTTTGGCGACCTTCTTGGTGCCTGCCGGGCCGCCCGCGGCCTTGGCCTGCTCAAGGTTCGTCTCCTTGGCCTCGGCCACCTGACGGCGCTCCTGCGGGACGCTGATGCGCGCCTGATACATGCGGCGGACGGTGTCCTCGCGGATGAGCTGCACCATCTCGTCGAACATGTCGTAGCCCTCGATCTGGTACTCGGTGACCGGGTTGCGGTTGCCGTAGGCGCGCAGGCCGATGCCCTCGCGGAGCTGATCCATCGCGTCGATGTGATCCATCCAGCGGCGATCGACGCAGGAGAGCAGCACCACGCGCTCCAGCTCGCGGGTATCCAGATGATGCGAGGCGAATTCCTCCTCGCGCAGGGCGTAGAAGTCGCGCGCCTCCTGCTTGAGCAACTCGATCAGGCCATCCTTGTCGATGGTCTTGAGGGCCTCCTCATGGGCGGCGAAGAAGCCGATGCGCGTGCACAGGCGCTCCATGTAGGCGCGCAGGCCGTCCACATCCCAGTCGGTGATGTCGTCGCCGTTGCCGCAATAGCTGCCCACGGCCGCCTCGATGAGCTTATCGGCCATCTTGACGATGGTCTCGTGCATATCGCGGCCCTCGAGCACCTGACGGCGCTGCTCGTAGATCTCCTTGCGCTGCTCGTTCATGACGTCGTCATACTGGAGCACGTTCTTGCGGATCTCATAGTTGCGGCCCTCGATGCGCTTCTGCGCGTTCTCGATCTGGCCGGTGAGCATCTTGGCCTCAATCGGCTCATCCTCGGCAAGGCCCATCTTCTCGATCAGCCCGCTGACGCGGTCGCTGCCGAACAGGCGCATGAGGTCGTCCTGCATGGACAGGAAGAACTGCGAGGAGCCCGGGTCGCCCTGACGGCCCGCGCGGCCGCGGAGCTGGTTGTCGATGCGGCGGGACTCGTGGCGCTCCGTACCGATGATGTGCAATCCGCCGACGGCGACCACGCGGTCATGCTCGGCGTCGGTCTGCTTTTTGAAGCCGTCGTAGAGCTCCTTGTAGACCCTGCGCGCCTCGAGCACCTCGTCGGACACGTTCTCATTGAAGCCCGTGGCCTCCTCGATCACCTGATCGTCATAGCCCTTCTGGCGCATGGCGCGGCGGGCGAGGTACTCCGGGTTGCCGCCGAGCAGGATATCCGTGCCGCGGCCCGCCATGTTCGTGGCGATGGTGACGGCGCCGTAATGGCCGGCCTGCGCGACGATCTCCGCTTCCTTCTCGTGATACTTGGCGTTGAGCACCTCGTGCGAGATGCCGCGCATCGTGAGCATCTTCGAGAGCAGCTCGCTGACCTCGACGCTGACCGTGCCCACCAGAATCGGCTGGCCGGTCTGGTGGCGGCGCTCGATCTCCGCGACGACCTGGCTGAACTTGCCCTTGATGGTGCGGTAGACGAGGTCGTTCATGTCCTTGCGGATCATCGGGCGGTTGGTCGGGATCTGCACGACGTCGAGGCTGTAGATGCCCTTGAACTCCTCCTCCTCGGTCTTGGCCGTGCCGGTCATGCCGGAGAGCTTTTTGTACATGCGGAAGTAGTTCTGGAAGGTGATGGTCGCCAGCGTCTTGCTCTCGCGCTGCACCTTGACGTGCTCCTTGGCCTCGATGGCCTGATGCAGACCGTCGCTGTAGCGCCTGCCGACCATCAGGCGGCCGGTGAACTCGTCCACGATGATGACCTCGTCATTCTGCACGACGTAATCGACGTCGCGCTTCATCAGCGCGTGCGCCTTGAGCGCGGCGTTGATGTGGTGCATCAGCTCGTTGTTGGCGATGTCCGCTAGATTCTCCACGCCGAACCAGCGCTCCGCCTTGCGCACGCCTGCCTCGGAGAGGTTGCAGGTCTTCTTCTTCTCGTCCTTGACGAAGTCCTTGCGCATGGCGGCCTTTTCTTCCTCGGAGAGCGGGTTTTCCTCCCAGCGATCCTCCTCGGGCTCGGTGCCCTCCTGAAGGGTGCACACGAAGCGGTCGGCCTTCTCATACAGGTCGGTGGACTTGTCGCCCGCGCCGGAGATAATCAGCGGCGTGCGCGCCTCGTCGATGAGGATGGAGTCCACCTCGTCCACGATGGCGAAGTGGTGCCCGCGCTGCACCATGTTCTTCTTGTAGATGACCATGTTGTCGCGCAGGTAATCAAAGCCCATCTCGTTGTTGGTGCCGTAGGTCACGTCGCAGGCGTAGGCGGCCTTGCGCTCCTCCTGCGTCAGGTCGTGCACGATGACGCCCACGCTCATGCCGAGGAACCGGAAGATGCGGCCGATGTCCTCGCCCTGGAATTTTGCCAGATAGTCGTTGACCGTCACGACGTGCACGCCCTCGCCGGTCAGGGCGTTGAGGTAGGCGGGCATGGTTGCGGTGAGCGTCTTGCCCTCGCCGGTCTTCATCTCAGCGATGCGGCCCTGATGCAGCACGATGCCGCCCATCATCTGCACGCGGAACTGGCGCTTGCCCGTCACGCGGCAGGTCGCCTCGCGCACGACGGAGAAGGCCTCCGGCAGCAGGTCATCCAGCGTTTCGCCATTTTTCAGGCGCGTGCGGAACTCGTCGGTCTTGGCGCGCAGCTCGGCGTCGCTGAGCTTTTTGTGCGCCGCCTCAAAGGAATCAATCTTGTCCACGATCTTACCAAGGCGCTTGAGCTCCCCGGCAGTCGGGTCGAATAGCTTGCTGAAAAAACCCATTTCTGTCCTCCAAACCGCGGCGGCACCGGTGCGTTCCATGCGTGCCGGGCCATACGCCGCTAATGATATATTGTATCATCGCGGCGCGAATTGTGCAACCTTTTCCTGCTATTTTCAGGTTCACAGGCCCTTTTCGGTCAGTTTGCGGCGGCACAGCCCGCCTTACAGAAAGCGCAGTGTACCGAAATCCTGCCGACGGTGGAAGTCCGGCTGCGCACTTGAAAGCGGCGCCCATGCCAGATAGTGCGGCGCTTGCGTCTCGTCGCCGCACTTGTAAAAGTTGCCCGCCGCCTCGCCCGCGAGCGTAAAGCCCGGGAAATACAGCCGCACAAACGACGCAGGGACGGAGAACTCCACGCCCCAGCCCTTGTCCGTCTCAAAGGGATGCACGTCAAGCAGGGCGTTCACGTCGCGCACGATCTGGCGCACGCGCGCCGGTCTGCCCTCGCCGAAGCCCAGAAACAGCGTGCCCAGCGGGTTCCATTCAAAGTTCAGATAGCGCGCATCCGCCGCGTCCGGCGCCAAAAAGAATTCAAGGCAGCTGTCGCGGCATACCTGCGCAAGCGGGTCTGTGAGCGTCGCGCGCACGGGCAACTCCTCCGCCTCAAGGCGCACAAACAGACGCTCGCCGTCGTGGCAGGCCTGCGCGCTCGCCGCCACAGCGCAGGGCAACAGCCACGGCTGATGGGTCAGCTTCACAGACGGCACGCGCGCCCAATCCGGCGCGTCCACGCGCAATACATCATAGGTTGGTTTCATCATCATTCCTCCCAACAGTCTTTCTCAAATTGTACCGCATTTCTGCGCTTGGAGCAAGGGTGCACGCATGAAAGGGCTTTCTCCCCGAAAAGGGAGAAAGCCCCGTGCGATTTCAATTACTCGACGATAGCGCCCTTGTTCGCGCTGGAAACCAGCTTGGCGTAGCGCGCAAGGTAGCCCTTCGTGACGTTCGGCGGCGGGCAGACCCACGCCTCGCGCCGCTTGGCGAGCGTCGCCTCGTCCACCTTGAGCTCGAGCTTGCCGGCTGGGATGTCGATGGAGATGATGTCGCCCTCCTCGACGATGCCGATCATGCCGCCGCTGGCTGCCTCGGGCGAGACGTGGCCAATGGCCGCGCCGCGCGTCGCGCCGGAGAAGCGTCCGTCCGTGATGAGCGCGACCTCCTTGTCAAGGCCCATGCCGCAGATGGCGCTGGTCGGGCTGAGCATCTCGCGCATACCCGGGCCGCCCTTCGGGCCCTCGTAGCGGATGACGACCACGTCGCCGGGATTGATCTTGCCCTCGTAGATGGCCGCGATGGCCTCCTCCTCGCTGTTGAATACGCGGGCCGGGCCCTCGTGCACCAGCATCTCTGCCGCCACGGCGCTGCGCTTGACGACGCCGCCGTCGGGCGCGAGGTTGCCGCGCAGGATCATCAGGCCGCCGGTCGGGGAATACGGCTTGTCGAACGGACGGATGACCTCGGGATTGCGGTTCTTCGCCTGGGCGATCTCCTCGCCCAGCGTCAGGCCGGAGACGGTCATGGCGCTCTCATCGAGCAGGCCGCGGCCCTTGAGTTCGGAGAGCACGCCCATCACGCCGCCCGCCAGATTCAGGTCGATGACGTGGTGGTGGCCCGCCGGGGCGAGGTGGCAGAGGTTGGGCACCTTCGCGCTCGTCTCGTTCACCCAGTCGAGGTTGAACTCAACGCCCGCCTCGTGGGCGATGGCCGGCAGGTGCAGCACAGTGTTGGTGGAGCAGCCCAGCGCCATATCCAGGCACAGCGCGTTGTGGAAGGCCGCCTCGGTCATGATCTTATCGGGGGTCAGCCCCTCCTCGACCATCTTCACCACGCGCATACCGGTCTTCTTGGCCAGTCGGATGCGCGCCGCGTCCACGGCGGCAATCGTGCCGTTGCCCGGCAGCGCCATGCCGATGACCTCGGTGATGCAGTTCATCGAGTTCGCGGTGAACATGCCGGAGCAGGAGCCGCAGCCCGGGCACGCAGAGGACTCGACGGCGTTGAGGCCGTCCTCGTCAATCTTGCCGGCCTTGTACGCGCCGACGGCCTCAAACACGGAGTTGAGGTCGAGGTCGCGCGCGTCGCCGGGCAGCTTGCCGGGCAGCATCGGGCCACCGGAGATCACCATCGCCGGGAGATTGAGGCGGCGAGCCGCCATCAGCATACCGGGCACGATCTTGTCGCAGTTGGGGATGAACACCATGCCGTCAAAGCCGTGGGCCAGCGCCATCGACTCGCAGCTGTCGGCGATCAGCTCGCGGGAGGCGAGCGAATACTTCATGCCGATGTGGCCCATCGCGATGCCGTCGCAAACGCCGATGGCCGGGAATTCCACGGGCACGCCGCCCGCCAGACGCACGCCATCCTTGACGGCCTGCGCGATGTTTTTGAGATGATTGTGGCCGGGCACGCACTCGCTCTGCGCGCAGACCACGCCGATGAGCGGGCGGGTGAGCTCCTCGTCCGTCAGGCCGAGGGCCTTCCAAAGAGAACGGTGCGGCGCCTTCTCAGGGCCGGTTTTGACGCGATCCGATACTGCCATTTTACAGCTCCTCCACCTTCGTGCCCCAGCTCATCTTGCTGCGCAGATCCTTGCCGACTTCCTCCAGCTGGCTGGCCGCCTCGATGCGGCGCTTCGCCAGGAAGTGCACGCAGCCGCTCTGGTTCTCCAGCAGCCAGTTGCGCGCAAAGGTGCCGTCCTGAATCTCGCCGAGCACCTTCTTCATTTCCTTCTTGGTCTCCTCGGTGATCAGGCGCTGGCCGATCTCGTAGTCGCCGTACTCGGCGGTGTTGGAGATGGAGTAGCGCATACCGGCGAAGCCGTGGGAGAAGATGAGGTCAACGATCAGCTTCATCTCATGGATGCACTCGAAGTAGGCGTTCTCCGGCTGATAGCCCGCCTCCACCAGCGTGTCAAAGCCGGCCTTCATCAGGGCGGTCACGCCGCCGCAGAGGACGCACTGCTCGCCGAAGAGGTCGGTCTCGGTCTCCTCGCGGAAGGTCGTCTTGAGGATGCCGGCGCGCGCGCCGCCGATGCCCGCCGCATAGGCCAGCGCGTAATCCTGCGCCTTGCCGGAGGCGTCCTGATAGACGGCGATGAGATCCGGCACGCCCTTGCCCTCGAGGTACTGGCTGCGGACGGTGTGGCCCGGGCCCTTGGGCGCGATCATCACCACGTCCACATCCTTGGGCGGCTTGATGCAGCCAAAGTGGATGTTGAAGCCGTGCGCAAAGGCGAGAATCATGCCGGGGCGCAGGTAGGGCGCGATGTCCTTCTCATACATGGCGGCCTGCTTCTCATCGTTGATGAGGATCATGATCATGTCGGCGACCTTGGCGGCGTCGGCAGTGGTCATGACGGTCAGCCCGGCCTCCTCAGCCTTCTTCCAGCTCTTGCTGCCCTCGTAGAGCGCAACAACCACGTCGCAGCCGGAATCCTTGAGGTTCAGCGCGTGCGCGTGTCCCTGCGAGCCGTAGCCGACAATGGCAATCTTCTTGCCGGAGAGGTATTCAAGATTGCAGTCCTGCGCGTAAAACATCTGTGCCATGGGAATCTTTCCTCCTATATGATGGTTGCGTGCCTTAGCACGATTGGGTTGGCTGTGTCAGTCGAAAATATCGGAGCTCATCACGTCGTCGCCGCGCTCGAGCGCGACCACGCCGGTGCGCACCAGCTCGGTGATGCCGTAATCCTCGAGCAGGCCGAGGATAGCGGCGATCTTGTCGTTATCGCCGGTGATCTGCAAGATCATCGAGGACTTGGTGACGTCGAGCACCTTCGCCTTGAAGATGTCCACCAGCCGCATCAGGCCCTCACGCTCGGCGAGCCCCGCGCGCACCTTCACCAGCAGCAGCTGGCGCTCCACGGCGTTCTTGGGCTGCATGACCTGCACCTTCTGCACGCAGATGAGCTTGTAGAGCTGCTGGACGAGCTGCTCGATATGCGAATCATCGCCCAGCACGACGATGGTGATGCGGGAGACCTCGGGATCCTGCGTAGGACCCACGGCGAGGCTCTCGATGTTGAAGCCCCGGCGGGAGAACAGGCCGGATACGCGGGAGAGCACGCCGGGCTCGTTGTCCACCAGCACGCCGACGGTATAGCGCTTGAGTTGATCGGGATTGAGTATCATGTCGCACCTCCGTCAGTTCAGGCAGAAGGAGTCAATCGGCGAGCCGGGGGCGACCATCGGCGCGACCATCTCATCGATGTCCAGCAGGCACTCGATGATGCAGGGCTTGCCGTCCGCATACGCTTTGGCAAACGCCGCCGAGAAGTCCGCGAGATTGTCCACCCGCGTGCCCGCCAGCCCGTACGCGTCGGCCAGCTTCATGAAGTCCGGCCCGCGGTCGAGCGTCGTCTGGCTGTAGCGGTGGCCGAAGAACAGCGTCTGCCACTGGCGGACCATGCCCAGCGTGCCATTGTTGAAGATCACCACGATCACGGGGATATCATAGTAGGCAATCGTGGACAGCTCGGTCAGGTTCATGCGGAAGGAGCCGTCGCCGGTGACCAGCGCCACCGGCCTGCCCTGCGGGTCGCTCTTGGCCGCGCCCATCGCGGCGCCCAGGCCGAAGCCCATCGTGCCCAGGCCGCCGCTGGAGATCAGCTGGCGCGCATGCACGAACGGGAAGTGCTGCGCGGTCCACATCTGGTGCTGGCCCACGTCCGTCGCCACCGTCATTTCCGGCGCGACGGCGGCCATGGCCTTCAGGATCTTGCGCGGCTCAAAGAGCTCGTCGCTCAGGTAGTCCTCCGCCATGCTGCGTGCCTGCTGCATCCACTGCGCGTGCTGCTTCTGGGACACGCGGGTGAGCAGCAGCTCCAGCACGATCTTCGCGTCGCCGGTGATGTGCAGCGCGGTGGACACGTTCTTGTTGATCTCCGCGCGGTCGATGTCGATGTGCAGCACCTTCGCGTTGGGCGCGAACGCCTTCGCGTCGCCCAGCGCGCGGTCGGAGAAGCGGACGCCCACGGCGATGAGCAGGTCGCAGCGCTGCATCGCGATG
>JALFHA010000407.1 GCA_022776785.1 Clostridiales bacterium
GCTGCTGGCGAACCGTTTTGGAACCGGAGGCGCTCAGCGCCGTCACCAGCGTGAAGACAAACAGCAACCCGTACACCGCCGACAGGATGGCCCTGCCCGGAAAGAGGAACACATGCAGCATCCACATCGCCGCAAGAGCCGCCACCACGGCCGCCATGAAGATCCAGCGCATCGGCTGGAAGAAGATCGCCAGCAGCCCCAGCACCGGAAGCAGCACGAAAAACACCATCAGCAGGAGCTGATTGAGCTCACGTTTTGATCTCTTGGGCTTCGGCTTCTGGTCGAGCGC
This sequence comes from Clostridiales bacterium, assembly GCA_022776785.1. Lineage (GTDB taxonomy): Bacteria > Bacillota > Clostridia > Christensenellales > Aristaeellaceae > Ventricola. The sequence continues at coordinate 290 of JALFHA010000407.1, forward strand.
CCTGGAGGAGCCCGCCGGCGAAGCGGAATAGCCGGATCGGTTTGATCGCATATCATCGCCTCCTGTGTGCGAAAAAAAGCAGAGTTGCTCTGCCTACAGAACGAAGCAGCGCGGACAAATCATCCCGCCGTGCCTCTTGTTATGGCAATCCTTCTATAAGGCATCAGCTCCGGGCGCAAAGCAGCAAGAGTTTATACTGTTCCCATTCTAAAAGCTGCTCTGATAGGCGCGAAGCGAAGAAGGGGGTTGGGGGTTCGTAATCGGCGCCGCCGGTGGGACCGGAGTCCACCGCCGCCTGCGGCGGATGAAGGTGGACGGAGCGTCGGGAAGCACAAGGAGCATCCTTTGGATGCGACTATGTGCGTTCCCTGGCGGATGAAGCCGATGAAGAACGGGCAATAGCCCCGGACTGAAATCCCCAAGCAGGTTTGGAGCCGTAACCTGCCGCCGCCTGTGGCGGAATCAGGCAGGCGAAGGCTCCAAACCGCAAGGAGCGCCTTTGGCGCGACTATGCGGGTTTCCCGGGTCGGCAGCCCAACGTCTCCCTGAAATACTGATGAAAGGTAGTTTCAGAGCAGGCTGCATAGCAGCCTACGATTGAAACGGGGCTAATTCTACAAAGTAGAGATTCCGAAGCAGAACAATACTGCATGGTTTTCCCGGCAGCAGGGCCAACATCATGCCGTTTTGCCGAACAATGGACAAAAAGCCCGTAAAATGTATTATAGCATAGTTCGACAAAAGAAAAAAGACCCCGGCCTAAAATTCAGCCGAGGTCTCCCGGATAAAGCGATCAATATGCCCTTCAAGCATTGCCCTTCCGCGCGCCCTGTTATCCGGCCCGTCGCAGGCACAGACAAGCAGCCAGAGCGGCGCGTAGAATTCAAGCGCAAGCGTCTTCGGGTCATCTGCGCGAATCACGTCTCGCTCCGCCATTGCGCGAAAAATGCCCTCCATGTATTCCACAGGCCCTGCCGTCAGGCAGCTCCTGTGCAGGGCGGCCATCTCCTCGCTGCGATACTGCTCCAGCGTCAGCAGCCTGCGGAAGCACGCAGCGAACTCATTTCCCGTCCAGAAGTCGAACTGTGCCAGCGTAAACGCGCGGATATCCCGCATTGTCACCGCCAGCAGGGCTTCCTGCGGGATGTCCGTCGGCAGCTCCGGCACATGATACGTCCGGGAGCGCTCCGTATCGATCTCGACCATCCGTGCCACAATTCTCTCAAGGATGTCGTGCTTGCTCCTGTAGTGCCTGTAGAGCGCGCCCTTGGTGATGCCCAGCTCCCCCGCAATGGCGCTGACCGATACCGCCTCATAGCCATCCCGCGCAAACAGGCGCAGCGCCGTTTGCAGGATGCGCTCCTTCGTGCTCTCCCGCTGCGCATCCCGCGCGCCGCTCTCGCCGCTGTGCTCCATACCGCTCTCCCTCCTGTGCGCCAGTAAGCGCTGCCCCGCACATACGCGCGCGGGTGTCACGCCCTCTTTCTGAGGATGATCTCTACAAAATTCAGGTACCTGCCGCCGCCGGCTTCCATCGATTTCCTGTCGCCAACGGCATATGGATTCTCCTGCCGCAGCCAGTCCGCCCAGACCTCCCCGTTGCTCTCCATCTCGCGAACATCAATGACCTCCGCACCCACGCAGCGGCTGACCATGCTCCTCCAGTAGCGCACGTCGTGCATCGTTTCAAGGTCCTCCGGCGTCCAGGAGAGCAGCAGCTCCGGCGGCAGATGGTCGTGGCAATCCTCCTTCATACCGGGAATAGCGATGTAGATCCATCCGCCCGGCTTGACGAATGGCAGCAGCTCCTCGTCCAAAAAGCGCTCGTCCCGGCCAAAATAATGGTAGGAATCCACGCTGACCACCGCATCAAAGAATTCCCGCTCAAACGGCAGCTTCTCCGCGTCCGCCTTAACGGGGATGATCTGCTCGCGGCTGAGTCCCATCTCGTCGAAGAAGCGCCGGTTGTCCTCCGGTTCGCTCCACAGGTCGGCCGCGTACACGGTAAACCCGTATTCTTGTGCGAGGAATACGCTCGTCAGGCCCTGCCCGCTGCCCAGATCGCAGACAACAGCCCCGTCGGGAATCCTGTGATCGTGCAGCAACTCCTCCTCGAGCTTGACGGGATTCGGACCCATGATCTTTACCATCAGCTCAGGCGCTGCGTACTTTTCGCTTTTGATA
>JALFHA010000410.1 GCA_022776785.1 Clostridiales bacterium
AATCGCGAAGCGATGATGGGGTTTGGGGATGAAATCCCCAAGCAGGTTTGGAATTGTAGCCTGCCGCCCGCTGTGCGGGAAGCAGGCAGGCGGAGATTGGAAACCGCAAGGAGCGCCTTTGGCGCGACTATGCGGGTTTCCCGGGTCGGCAGCCCAACGTATCCCATTGATAAAGCATTTTTGCAAAGTAGTCAGGGAGCGAAGCGAGGCCTGACGGTGAGTTCTTGACGAACCAACGAGAAAACCGCAAGAAATACTTTAATTGAAGAACAGTATTAATCTATGGAGAATTGCGTCACCATCGGCCTCGAAGAAAAAAGGATGGAGAATGCAGAGCGGGTCGGGAGTGGCCACTGGCCGCTTTTGATCCATAGCCTCGCTCAGGGCTTTCTGGACTGGTCAGGCAGTATATAGCCGCCAAAACGACAAATATAGTTGACAAAGCCCCCGTGCCGGGCTATACTGTGGGGGAACAGAGAGGAGGCGCTGCGCTTGAAAAACCTGCGGATGAAGGCGGCGCGCGTCGGCTGCGATATGTCGCAGACAGAGCTGGCCCAGCGCGTGGGCGTGACGCGGCAGACCATCGGCATGATTGAGGCGGGGCGGTTCAACCCCTCGCTGGCGCTGTGCGTGGCCATCTGCCGCGCGCTGGGCAAGACGCTTGACGACCTATTCTGGGAGGAAGGGGAGGACGGCGCGTGAAGCTGTATCTCAGAACAAAAACCGTGCTCGACGAGCGCGAGACGCAGGAGCTGTACCGCATCGAGCACCGCGGCCTGTGGGCGATGTATACGCTGCTGTGCGCGGCGGTCGTCGTGCAGCTGCTCTTCGGCGCAGGCGCGGCGCAGCTCGCCGGGGAGGTCTTCGTCATCGCGGTGACGAGCGTCGGCCTGATTATCGCCTATGCGCGCCGCGGCATCTGGGACGCGCACGCCCGGCCGAGTGCAAGGGGCAACGCCGCCTATTCGGCGCTGACGGCGCTGGGCGTGGCGGTCGTGCTGCTGGGGCGGCGGAGGAACTGGCCGCTGGCGCTGGCTGTGGGCGCGGCGGCGTTTGCGCTGTGCTTTGCGCTGCTCACAGCGCTGATGGCCTATGTCCGCCGCAGGCAGCAGGAGCAGGCGGATACCTTTGAGGACGAGTAGCCGGGCGGCAAAGGCGGCGAAATTCCGCAAAAAACAGAGCAAGCAAACATACAGAAAGAAGGAAAAGTCCATGAGTGCGAAAATCGAAAAGAAGAAGTGCCCCTATCAGGACATCGGCGGTCAGGCCGTGATGGAGGGCGTGATGATGCAGAGCCCGGCCAATGAGTCCATCGCCATCGCGGTACGCCGCCCGAGCGGCCGCATCGTCGTCACCTGCGAGAAAAACACGCCGCTTTCCAAAAAGCATCCGTGGATGGGCTGGCCGGTCATCCGCGGCTGCGTCAACATGGTGATCATGCTCAAAATGGGGATGCAGACGCTCGACCGCAGCACGCAGATGCTCGGCGTGATGGAGGAGGAGCCGACGAAGTTTGAAAAGTGGCTCGCCGAAAAGCTGGGCGCGAAGATCGACAAGGTCGTCATGGCGGTGGCGATGGTGCTGGCCGTGGTGCTGAGCCTATTCCTGTTTGTGGCGCTGCCCACCGGCGCGGCGACGCTGGCGGGGCTCTTTACCGACAGCCGGCTTGTCATCAACCTCGTCTCGGGCATCACGCGCGTGGCGATTCTCATCCTCTATATGTGGGGCATCGGGTTTGTGCCGGATATCAAGCGCGTGTTCATGTACCACGGCGCGGAGCACAAGACCGTCTACTGCAACGAGGCCGGCCTGCCGCTGACCCCGGAAAACGCGAAGCAGTTCTCCCGCCTGCACCCGCGCTGCGGAACGGCATTCCTGTTCCTGGTGATGATTATCTCCATCCTCATCGGCGCGGTGGCCGACGAGCTGATCTTCATGATCTTCGGCATCGAGAAGCTGAGCTTCCTGCTGCGCTTCGGGCGCAGCCTGCTGCTGCTGCCCGTCGTCACAGGCGTGTCCTACGAGGTGCTCAAGGCGCTGGCGCACGCGGGCGACAGCCTCATCGTGCGTGTGCTGCGCTGGCCGGGCATGAAGCTCCAGCTGCTGACGACGCGCGAGCCGGATGAAAAGATGCTCGAGGTCGCCATCGCCTCGATGAAGGCGGCGAAGGCGGGCGCGGCGAACTACAAAAAGCAGCTCGACCCCGGCGTGTACGCCTATTCCGGCAGCGAGGAGGCGGAGGCCGCCGCGGACAAGACGGACGAGACGCAGGAGGAGCCGCAGGCGGAGGAAAAGCAGGCGTGACCGTCAGGGAGGCGCTGGGACAGGGGACGGCGCGGCTTGAGGCCGCAGGCGTGCCTGACGCGCGGCTGGACGCGGAACTGCTGCTCGCCCATGTGCTGCACGAGGACAGGCTGAGGATGCGTCTTGACGGCGCGCGCGCGCTGACCGGTGCGCAGGCTGAGTGCTATGATGCGCTGCTTTTGCGCAGGCAGACGCGCGAGCCGCTGCAGTACATCGAGGGAGAGGCAGCCTTCATGGGGCTGAGTTTCCGCGTCGCGCCGGGCGTGCTTATCCCCCGGCAGGACACGGAAATCCTCTGCGAGGAGGCGCTATCCCGCATGAAGCCCGGCGCGCGCGTGCTGGACATCGGCACAGGCTCGGGTGCGCTGGCCGTCTCGCTGGCGAAGCTCGGACGTGATGCACAGGTGACGGCCGTGGATATCAGCGACGCGGCGCTCTCCATTGCGCGGGACAACGCGCGGCGGCTCGGCGCGCAGGTGCGCTTTCTGCAAAGCGACTGCTTCGCCGCCGTGGCGGGGGAGATGTTTGACATGATCGTATCCAACCCGCCGTATATCTCCCGCGAGGAGATGGAGTCGCTCATGCCCGAGGTGCGCAGCGAGCCGGAGCTGGCGCTCGCAGGGGGCGAGGATGGGCTTGACTTTTACCGCCGCATTGCACGCGAGGCTCCGGAGCATCTGGTTGAGGGCGGCTGCCTGCTGTTTGAAATCGGCTGGAAGCAGCGGGACGCGGTGAGCGCGCTGGTGCGCGAATCGGTGGGCGAGACCTTCTCGCTCAAGGACTACGGCGGAAACTGGCGCGTCGTCGGCGCGCTCCGCCGCTGACAGGAGGACGCCATGCTGGATAAACTCGATTGGGTGCACCCCCGGCTGGAGGAGCTGGGCGTGCTGCTCTCCGACTCCGCCGTCGTGCAGGATCAGGAGAAGTGGCGCGCGCTGATGCGCGAGCACAGCCAGCTTGAGCCGCTGGACCGGGCGGTGACGCGCTACAGCGCGCTGCTTGGTGAACGCGCAGAGGCGCAGGCCATGCTCGGCGATGCGGAGCTCGACGCGATGGCGCGCGAGGAGCTGGCCCGTCTGGAGCAGGATATCCCCGCCGCCGAGCGGGAGATTCAGCTGCTGCTGCTGCCGCGCGACCCGAACGCGGGCCGCAATGTCGTCATGGAGGTGCGCGCGGGCGCTGGCGGCGAGGAGGCCGCGCTCTTTGGCACGATGCTCATGCGGATGTACACCCGCTATGCCGAGCGGCAGGGCTGGCGCGTGGAGATGCTCGACACGAACATGACCGAGCTGGGCGGCGTGAAGGAGGCGGTCTTTTCCGTCATCGGGGAGGGCGCATACAGCCGCCTCAAGTACGAGAGCGGCGTGCACCGCGTGCAGCGCATCCCCGTCACCGAGAGCAACGGCAAGCGGCAGACCTCCACGGCGACCGTCGCCGTGCTGCCTGAGGCGGAGGAGGTCGATGTGAAGATCGACCCCGGCGAGCTGCGCATCGATGTGTACCGTGCCTCCGGCCACGGCGGGCAGTACATCAACAAGACGGACAGCGCCGTGCGCATCACACACCTGCCCACGGGGCTGGTTGTGACGTGTCAGGACGAAAAGAGCCAGCTCAAGAACAAGGAGAAGGCCATGCGCGTGCTGCGCGCAAGGCTATATGAGAAGCTGCAGAGCGAGAAGGATGAGGCCTACGCCGCGGACAGGCGGCTTCAGGTGGGCACGGGTGACCGCAGCGAGCGCATCCGCACCTATAACTTCAACGAGGGTCGAGTGACCGATCACCGCATTGGCCGCACCATCTACACCATCGACGCGTTTGTCGATGGGGATATGGATGAGATCCTCGATGCGCTGGCCTTCGAGGACCAGCAGGAGCAGCTCAAAAGGATAAACGCTGTACAGTAATCGGAAGAATGCGCGAAGCGATCATGGGGTCAAGGGGCGCGCCCCAAGCAGGTTTCAGGGACCGAAGCCTGCCGCCGCCTGAGGCGGAAACAGGCAGGCGGAGCGTCGGGAATCGCAAGGAGCGCCTTTGGCGCGACTATGCGAGTTCCCCGGGTCGGCAGCTCTGACGTTCCCCAATTTGCGAAGCAATTCCCCAAAGCAGTCAGGGAGCGAAGCGAACCCTGACGGCAAGCCGTTGCATCCCCAATTCTTAAGCAATGAACAAGAAGGAATTCCCATGCAAACACATGTAAAGCCCGTTACGCCCGAAACGCTTGCCGAGGGCGGCGCGCTCATCCGCGCGGGCGAGTTGGTCGGTATGCCGACGGAGACGGTCTACGGCTTGGGCGGCAATGCGCTCGACGCGCGCGCGGCGCTGCGCATCTTTGAGGCCAAGGGGCGGCCTGCGGACAATCCGCTCATCGTCCATGTTGCCGCCGTGGAGGAGGTCGCGCCGCTGGTGAGCGCCGTGCCCGAGGCGGCAAGGCGGCTTATGCGCGCCTTCTGGCCGGGGCCGATGACGCTCATCCTGCCCAAGGCGGCATGCATCCCCGCCGAGGTCAGTGCGGGGCTTGATACGGTGGGCATCCGCCTGCCCTCGAGTGCGGCGGCACGCGGGCTCATCCGCGCGGCGGGCGTGCCCATCGCCGCGCCCAGCGGCAACCGCAGCGGGCGACCCAGCCCCACGACCGCGGCGCATATGCTCGAGGATATGGACGGGCGCATCCCGCTCATCCTCGACGGCGGGCCGTGCGAGGTCGGGCTGGAGTCGAGCGTCATCGACGCGACGGGCGAGGTGCCCGTCATCCTGCGTCCCGGCGGAGTGACGCCGGAGATGGTCGAGCGCCTGTTGGGCAGCGTGCGCGTGGACGAGCACGTCATGAGCCCGCTTGCCGAGGGCGACGTCGTCCGCTCCCCGGGCATGAAGTACAAGCACTACGCGCCGAAGGCGAAGACCGTGATCTTCGACGGCGCGGCGGAGCGCGTGATCGCGGCGATCTGCGCGCGCTACGACGAGGCGGAGGCGGCGGGCGAGCGCCCGGCGATTCTCGGCTTTGACGAGCATGACTTTGGCGGTAGAACGCGCATCAGCCTGGGCAGCGTGAAGCGTCCGCAGGACGCGGCAGCCCGGCTGTTCGGCGCGCTGCGCGAGCTGGATGAGCGCGGCGAAACGGTCGCGCTGTGCGAGGCGGTCGAGGCAACCGGCATCGGTCTGGCGGTGATGAACCGCATGGCGCGCGCTGCGGGCTTTGACATCGTGCAGACTTAAGGCATGCGCGCGATCACGTGCAGCAGCCCAAGGCCGGGCAGCCCCAGCGCGGATACGCACAGCAGGTTGAGCAGATTCACCCCCACGGGCGATATCAGCCCGCTGACGGCCAGCGCCGCCGCCGCGCACACCGCGCGCCGCATGCCCCGGTAAAAGCGCGAGC
>JALFHA010000077.1 GCA_022776785.1 Clostridiales bacterium
TCCGCCCCTCCGACTTTGAGCTGGCCCAGGAGGGTGTGAACGCCATCCATGCCCATGTGGATTCCATCGAGCCGCTGGGCGACGCCTACCTGATTTACGTCAGGGTGGGCGAAAAGGTGGTCGTGTTCAAGTACACCGGCGAGACAGCGCCCACGGAAAAGGAGCTGCTGCTCTCGCCCAACCTTGCCAAGCTGCACCTGTTTGATCCGGAGACGGAGAATCGCATCAACGATTGATCTTACCGGGCATCTCCGGAGGCCTCGCGCCTCCGGGATGCTCCTTCGCCAGCGGCTGCACGTCAGCCCTTGGCGAAGGAGCATATAAAAAGGAGGTACCCATTCATGAACGATATGCAGAGACTTCTTTCTGCTCTCGCCGAGGTGCGGGATGATGTGGACTTTGCCCATGAGGACCATCTGGTGGAGGACGGGCTGATCGACTCGCTTGACCTCACGCAGATCATCGCCGCGCTGGACGAGGCGTTTGACATTCACATCCTCGCGGGTGAAATCGAGCCGGAAAACTTCAACAGCGTCGATGAAATGCTTGCGCTGGTGCGCAGGTACCAGAAGCGATGAGCGTGCGCAATGTGCTACGCTGGCTGGAGGAGGCAGCCCGTCTTGCGCCTGACAGCATCGCCTTTGACGCGCCCGGCAGGGTCATGACCTGGGGGCAGGTCTGGCAGGCGGCACAGGAGACCGGCAGTCTGCTTGCCGAAAAGACGCAGGCGCAGCAGCCGGTGCTCATTCTCATGGACAAGAGCCCGGACTGCCTGTGCGCCATGCTGGGCGCGGTATGCGCCGGGTGCTTCTACACGCCGCTGGATTCCTCCATGCCCCGGGCAAGGGTTCAGATGATTGCCGACACCCTGCGCCCCGCTGTGATTCTCTTCGAGGAGCGCAATGAGGAGCTGGCGCGCGGCATTGCCGGGGAGGCCCGGCTTTGCCGCTATGACGCAATTCCCCACAGGGTGGACGCAGTGCTGCTCCGGGAGCGCCGGGCGGCGCACATGGATACCGACCTGCTCTATGTGCTGTTCACCAGCGGCTCCACCGGCGTGCCCAAGGGCGTGTCCATCACCCATCGCAGCGTGATTGATCTGGTGGAGTGGGCGTGCGATGCGCTCCGGCTCCCCGAGGGCGCGCGTTTTGGCTCTCAGGCGCCCTTCTACTTCGACAATTCTGTGCTGGACATCTATTGCGTCATGCGTATGCGGGGCAGCCTGCATCTGATTCCCCGGATGGACTTCCTGTTCCCGGCGCGGCTTGTGCAGCGGCTGGCGCGCGAGCGCATCGACACGGTTTTCTGGGTGCCCTCGGCGCTGACAGCGCTGGCGGGGGCGGATGTGCTTGTTCCGGGCTGCCTTCCGGCACTGCGGCGGGTGTTCTTCTGCGGCGAGGTCATGCCCTGCGCCACGCTGAACAGGTGGCGCTTTGCACTGCCCGATGCTGACTATGTGAACATGTATGGGCCCACTGAGATCACCGACGTGTGCACGTGGTACCGGGTGGACCGCGCCTTTGCGGACATGGACAGCCTGCCCATCGGCTTCCCCTGCGCCAACACGCGCGTTATGCTCATCGACGGGGAAATCTGCGTGAGCGGTACGTGCCTGTCGCCGGGCTACTACAACGCGCCGGAAAAGACCGCCGCCGCCTTTGTGCCCAATCCGCTGCGCCCGCAGATTCCGGAGCTCATGTACCGCACGGGCGATCTGGGCGCATACAACGACCGGGGCGAGCTGATGTTTCTCGGGCGACGGGACAGCCAAATCAAGCACAGCGGCTACCGTATCGAGCTGGGAGAAATCGAGTGTGCGCTCAGCGCAGCAGAGGGCGTAGCGCTGGCCTGCTGCTACTATGACGGCGCGCGCATCGTGGCAGCGTATACCGGCGATGCCGACGAACGGACGGTGAAAAAGCACCTGCGCGAGGCGCTGCCCAAATACATGCTGCCGGAGCTGCTGCTGCACAGGGAGACGCTTCCCCGCACGGGCAGCGGCAAGGTGGACAGGCTGACCCTTCGTCAGGAGGTGGAGCATGAGCATCCTCTCCCTTGAATTTTTGCTGCTTGCGGCGTGCACGGTGCTGCTGTACTATCTGCTGCCGCTGCGCATCCGCTGGGCGGTGCTGCTGGTGGCAAGCGCTGTCTATGTGGGTCTGTCTGGCTGGCACAGTGCAGCGCATCTGACCGTCGTGGCGCTGCTAATGTGGGGCGGCGGGCTGCTGCTTGAGCGCAAAAGAAGCAGGCTGCTGCTGGCGCTGCTGGTGGGGCTTGATATGAGCGCGATGCTGCTGCTCAAATACGCGCCCATTGCGCAGGAGCTGCTGGTGCCTGTGGGACTGAGCTATTTCACGTTCCAGTCGGCGGGGTATCTCGTTGATGTCTACAGCGGCAAGGCACAGGCGCAGAAGAACCCGCTGCGGGCATGGCTGTTTGTGGGCTACTTCCCGCAGCTGGCACAGGGTCCGATTTCTTCATGGAAGGAGCTCGGACCGCAGCTGATGACCGGGCACCGGCTGGAGCCGGAGCAGTTCATCTCCGGGTTTACGCTGCTGCTGTGGGGGTATTTCAAAAAGCTGGTCATCGCCGACCGGCTGGCAGCGACGACGGACGCGCTGCTTGGGGGCGGCAGCTTGCCGGGCTGGTTTGTGCTGGGCGGGGTCGTGCTTTATACCGTTCGGCTGTATATGGACTTCTCCGGCGGCATGGACGCGGTGCGCGGGCTGTCCCGGATGATGGGCGTCGAGCTGCCGGAGAACTTCCGCCGCCCCTTCTTTGCAACGAGCGTGGCGGACTACTGGCGGCGCTGGCATATCACGCTGGGCAAATGGTTCCGCGCCTACATGCTCTATCCGCTGACAACCTCCCGGGCGGGTATCGCACTGGGCAGGCTTGCATCCAAATCTCTGGGTAAGCGCACGGGACGCGCCGTGCCCAGCGCCCTTGCCACGCTGCTGGTGTTTCTGCTGATCGGTCTTTGGCACGCCGCCAACTGGAACGCGGTGATCTACGGTGCGTATTTCGGGCTGGTCATGGCGTCGTCCATGCTGCTTGAGCCTGTATGGAAAACCACGCGCGCCACACTGCGCCTGCCGCAGGGCGGCTTCATGACGCCCCTGCGCATCGTGCGTACATTGGGACTGATCCTGCTGGCGCAGTACTTCGCCTTTACGGCAAGCCCGCAGCAGAGCCTCGCGCTGCTGGGGCAGACCCTCGCGCCGTGGTCGTTTGAAGGCTGCGCCGCGCAGCTGACGGCGGTCATGGCGCCGCTGGAATGGCTGATTGCCGGAGCGGGCTGCGCGGCGGTGCTGGTCGTGGACGGACTGTGTGAACGGAAGGTGGATGTATGTACCCGTCTGGCCCGGGCGCCCATCGCGCTGTGCTGGCCGGTGCTGCTCGCACTGATTCTGGTCATTGCGGTATTCGGCATGTACGGCACGGGGTACAACGGCGCGGACTTCCTGTATACGCAGTTCTGAAACGAGGTGAGCGCATGGAAAAGCCAACCGTCTCCCGAAGGAGGGAGCTTCTGCGCTTCTGGCTGCGGCTGATCTGCTTCGCGCTTTTGACCGCGGCAATGCTCACTTACGCCACCTACGTCCTGACGCCCAAGCACGACTACGGCATCTGCTCCATGATCAACCTGTACCGTCAGGAGCCGGGCAGCATTGACGTGCTGGCGGTGGGCACCTCGCTGACCTACGCCGGGGTGAACACCAACGTGCTCTGGGAGGAATACGGCATCGCCGCCTACGACCTGTGCAGCGCCGAGCAGCCCTTCTGGGTCAGCTACTATGCCATCCGGGAGGCGCTCAAAACCCAGCATCCGCAGGTGATTCTGCTGGATGCCAAGCCCTCCATCTACACGAAGGACTATTCCCCCCGCGGACGCATCATTCTTTCCACCTACGGTATCGCCGGACCGGCAAACCGCATCGGCGCGATCCTCGCCTGCGCGGAAACACCGCAGGATGCGCTGGGATTCATTCTGGGTCTGCCCGAGGTGCACAGCAATTATCAGCACATGAGCCTTTCGGACTTTCGCATTCCGCCGGACAACGGAGGGCGCGGCGATGCGTGGAAGGGCTTCATCGAGATGGACGAGGTGGAGCCGCACGAAAGACCCTCGCTGGTCTTTAGCAGCGTGCGGCGCAACATGAACGCCCGGCAGGAGGAATACGTCCGCAGGATTTTCGAGCTGGCGCAGGCGGAGGGCATCGAGGTGATGCTGCTGGGCATACCGAACCCCGACTACGCCCACGACCACATGTATTACAACGCGCTCTGGTCCATTGCGGAGGAATACGGCATCTCCGGCATCAACTACAACGACCCGTCCCTGCGATTTGGCCTGCGATATTCCTCGGACTTTGCGGACTGGCAGCACCTGAACGTGAAGGGCAGCGTGACCTTCTCCCGCAGATTGGGGGAGGATCTGATGGAGCGATACGACCTGCCGGATCGCCGGGGCGATGCACGCTATGACTCCTATGCGGACAGCGCCGCGCAGTGGTACGCGCAGTATCCCATGTACATGTCCGAAAAGAAGGAAGGAGCAAAAACCCAATGAAAGCCAATATGCTGGATTATCTGGAGAGCACCGTGGAACGCGTCCCGGAGCGGGTCGCCTTCTATGACGATCAGGAGAGCCTGACCTTTGCCGCGCTGCGGGAGAGCGCAAGGCGCATCGGCACCTGCCTTGCTGTCGTTTCTGCTCCGCGAACGCCTGTGGCGCTGCTGCTGGACAGCCGAAGTATCCGCAACATCCCTGCCATCTTTGGCGCGATCTACGCGGGCTGCGCGTATGCCCCGCTGGATATTGCCATGCCGCCCGAGAGGCTCCGGCTGTTGCTGGAGCTCATGCAGCCCTCCGCCGTGCTGGTGGATGAGCGGGGCGCCGGTGCGTTTGCGGCCTGCGGGCTTCATCGCTTCCCGGTAGTTGACTACGCCGCAGCCATGTCCGCCCAGGCGGACGATGCGAGGCTTGCAGCCATTCGCCGTCAGGCCAGCATGTATGACCCGATGTCCATCCTCTACACCTCCGGCTCCACGGGGATCCCCAAGGGCTCCATCCAGCCGCACTTCAGCTACATCCACTGGATGGAGGCGTCCATCGAGATGTACGGCTTTACGGAGGACATGGTGT
>JALFHA010000142.1 GCA_022776785.1 Clostridiales bacterium
ATCTCCCATTCCAGCCACTGGTATGAGTGGGGCTGCATGAACTATACGCGCTTCATCGTCGATCCCAAGGATGTGCCGCAGGACCCCGAGGAGGCCAGGCGCCTGCACAACCGCATCTGGAACGTCGGCGTGCGCGCGGCGATTGAGAACGGCGGCGTCATCAACGATCACCACGGCATCGGCCTCAAGCTCTCGCGCCTGATGAAGGAGCAGTACGGCCCAGCCATGCAGGTGATGGAGGCGCTCAAGAAGCAGCTCGATCCCAACGGCATCATGAACCCCTACAAGCTGGGACTGTGACGAGGAGGAAAACTCATGTTCAGCGAGAAAGCAAAGAAAAATGCGGATGCGTGCCGCTTCTGCTACATGTGCCGTCACCTCTGCCCGGTGGAGTTGGTGACCGGCAAGGAGAACAATACGCCGCGCGGCAAGGCGCTTCAGGTGTCCATGATCGAGCGCGGCATGAAGATGGACAAGGGCAGCGCCGCCACCATGTACGAGTGCCTGCTCTGCGGCGCGTGCACGGCGGACTGCGTGACCGGCTTTGACCCGCTGGTCTTCATCCGCGAGGCGCGCACAGAGGCTGCGCTGGAGGGGCTGACCCCGCCGTTCGCGCAGAAGGTCATCGACCGGCTGGAGGCGACCGGCAACCCCTACGGCGAGACGGAGCCGAAGGTCGATTACACCGGCATTGCGCAGGCGGGCGAGACGCTGGTGTGGCTGGGCAATACTGCGCGCTACGCCACGCCGGATATCGCCATGGCGCTCTTTGCTATCCTTGACAAGGCGGGCGTCCCCTTCGCGGCGCTGGCGGACGAGCCATCCTCCGGCTGCGAGCTGGGCGACATGATCGGCCAGGTAGAGGATGTGCGCGCGCAGGCGAAGAAGGCGGGCGAGGCGATGGCGAAGGCCGGCGCAAAGCGCGTCGTCGTGCTGGACAGCCATGACTGCGCCTTCTTCCTGCACGAGTGCAAGGACTGGGGAGTGGAGCTGCCGGAGATCGTGACGGCGACGTCGTTCGTCGCGCAGCTCATCGCGGACGGCAGGCTCAGCGTGCACAAGAAGGACGAGATCGTCAGCTATCACGATGCGGCGCGGCTGGCGCGCGACATCGGCGAGCAGGAGCCGCCGCGCGCGATCATCGCGGCGATGGGCGCGCAGCTCCACGAGCTCTACCTCAACGAGAAGGACAACAAGAACCCGGCCAACAAGGCGTGCGGTTCGTTCGTGCGCGCGCGTGAGTGCGGCTCCGCTATCATGGGTCAGATGCGCCCCGACCTGGCGCTGGGGCTGGCGAAGAACCGCTACAGCGACCTGCTGCGCACCGATTCGAGAATCCTCATCTCCGCGGACCCGCAGGCGGCGGAGGCGCTGCGCCTGTGCGTGCCGGAGGGCTGCGAGACGCGCGATCTGTTTGTGATGCTCAGCGAGCGCATCTGAGAAGGAACACTTTGGGGCTGTCAGGCTCAAGCTCAGGCATTCCGAAATCGGGCTAACGGCTTTATCGGAAGACCCGAATCCGGCCTGACAGCCCCTGCGCGTATGCGAAGGGAGGACAGGGCTGCAGATGAACATCTTCGTATGTATCAAGCAGGTTCCCGGCACCAACAAGGTGCAGGTTGACGAAAAGACCGGCGTGCTCAGGCGCGATGGCGTGGTGAGCAAGATGAACCCCTACGACCTGTATGCGCTGGAAACCGCGCTGCGGCTGCGCGAGGAGCACGGCGGCACGGTGACGGTGGGCACGATGGGGCCGCCGCAGGCGCAGGAGATCGTCCGCGAGGCGTACATGATGGGCGCGGACGACGGCTATGTATTTTCGGACCGCCGCCTCGGCGGAGCGGACGTGCTGGCCACCAGCTACACGCTCTCCCAGGCGATTGCGGGCGTGGGCGATTTTGATCTGATCCTGTGCGGCAAGCAGACCACGGACGGCGATACCGCGCAGGTTGGCCCGGCCATCGCGGAGCACATGGGCATTCCGCACGCCGCATGGGTGCGCCGCCTGAGCGTCCGCGACGGCGGCGTGGAGGCCGAGCAGCAGCTTCAGGACGTGATCGAGACGGTGTACATGCCCTTCCCGTGTCTTATGACGGTGGAGCAGGACATCTGTATGCCGCGCCTGCCGTCGCTCAAGCTCGCGCGCGAGATCGCAGATAAGCCCATTCACATCCTCGGGCTGGACAGCTTCCCGGACACGAATCCCGACCACTACGGGCTGTCCGGCAGCCCGACGCAGGTGGAGCGCATCTTCCCGCCGACAAGTGACGTGATTCACGAGCGCTGGACGGACGGGGACAACGCGGGCAGGCTCTTTGAGCGGCTCGCAGAGTGGAAGGTATGGTAAAGGAGGCCAAGGCATGGCACAGATTGCTGTGATGGAGCGCAGGTGCACGGGCTGCGGCCTCTGCGTGAAAAACTGCCCCTTCGGGGGAATTGAGCTGAAAAGCGGCAGGGCAGAGCTGACCGCCGGGTGCAGGGTGTGCGGCATCTGCGTGAAGAACTGCCCGGAGAAGGCGATCCTCAAGCTAGAGACGACGGCCAAGAGCGTTGACAAAAGCAAGTGGAGGGATATCCTCGTCTTTGCCGAGGTCAGCGGCGGGCATGTGCATCCCGTCGCGCTGGAGCTGGCGGGCAAGGCGCAGGAGCTGTGCAAAAGCGTGCCCGGCTACAAGGTGCGCGCGGTGATGGTGGGCAGCGGCGTCGAAGCCTGCGCGCAGGAGCTGCTGCACTACGGCGTGAGCGAGGTCGCCGTCTACGACGACCCGGAGCTGGCGTACTTCCGCGCGGACGTCTACGCCGCGTGCGTGGAGGATGCTATCCGCACGATGCGCCCGGCCGTGGTGCTTGTCGGCGCAACGTCGCTGGGACGCAGCCTCGCGCCGAGGCTGGCGACGCGCTTCCACACCGGCCTGACGGCGGACTGCACGCGGCTCGAGCTGCGCGAGAACAGCGATCTGGTGCAGATTCGCCCGGCGTTCGGCGGCAACATCATGGCGCAGATCGTCACCACGCGCACGCGGCCGCAGTTCGCTACGGTGCGCTACAAGGTGATGCAGGCACCGGAGCGCCGCGAGCAGGCGGAGGGAGAGATCGTGCATCGCGTGCTTCCGAAGGCGGCATCCGCGTCAAGGGTGACGCTGGTGAGCACGCAGCCCATCCCGCCAAAGAAGAGCATTTCCGACGCGGAGATCCTGGTGGCGGGCGGACGCGGCCTGCGCAGGGAGAGCGACCTAGACATGATCCGCGAGCTGGCGGCGCTGCTTGGCGGCGACTGGGCCGTGACGCGCCCGCTTGTGGAAAAGGGCTGGGCCCCGGCGGACAGGCAGATCGGCCTGTCGGGCCGCACGGTGCGCCCCAAGCTCATCATTACCTGCGGCGTGAGCGGCGCGATACAGTTTACCAGCTGCATGAACGCCAGCGAACGCATCGTCAGCATCAATCAGGACGCCGATGCGCCCATCTTTGATACGGCGCACGTCGCCATTGTGGACGACCTGTACCGCGTTGTGCCGGAGCTTGTCCGGCGGCTGAAGGAGGCGAGGGCATGAGCAAATAACATCGCGTGAGCGCGGAGGATCTGGCGTTTTTTGAGCGCACGGCGCCGGGACGGGTGTTTTCCGGCGAAACCATCTCCGCCGACTACGATCATGACGAGATGACGGAGTACGGCCACTTTATGCCCGAGGCCGTCATTCAGGCGCAGACGGCGCAGGAGATCTGCGAGGTGCTGGCCTACTGCAACGCGCACGCCATCCCGGTCACGCCGCGCGGCGCGGGCACGGGGCTGTGCGGCGGCTGCGTGACGCTGCACGGCGGCGTGGTGCTCTCCACGGAGCGCATGAAGCGCGTGCTCGAGGTGGACACGCAGAACATGACCGCCACGCTCGAGCCGGGCGTGCTGCTGATGGAGTTCCCCAAGGCGCTGGAGGGAACGGGCCTGTTCTACCCGCCCGATCCCGGCGAAAAGACCGCGACGATGGGCGGCAACGCCATGACGAACGCGGGCGGTATGCGCGCCGTGCGCTACGGCGTCACGCGCGACTATGTGCTGGGCATGGAGGTGGCGCTGGCGGACGGGCGGCTCATCACGCTGGGCGGCAAGAACGTCAAGACCTCCAGCGGCTACAGCCTCATCGACCTGATGGTCGGCTCGGAGGGCACGCTTGGCGTGCTCACGAAGCTGACGGTCAAGCTGATTCCCGAGCCGAAGGTCAACCTCTCGGTGCTGATCCCCTTCGACGATCTGCAGGCGTGCATCGAGGCGGTGCCGCAGGTGCTGGCGCTGGGCTGCGAGCCCACGGCGGTGGAATTCATGGAGCGCGAGGTCATCACCTGCGCGGAGACGTATCTGGGCAAGAAATTCCCGGAGACCACCGCGGACGCCTACCTGCTGGTGCGCCTTGACGGGGCGAGCAGAAAGGCGCTGGAGCCGTCGATGGACGCGCTGACCGAGCTAGCGCTGCGGCTTGGCGCGCGCGACGTGCTGCTGGCCGACACGGACGAGCGCAAGGAGAGCATCTGGAATGCGCGCGGCGCGTTCCTGGAGGCCATCAAGGGCTCGACGACGACGATGGACGAGTGCGATGTGGTCGTCCCGCGGGACAGAATCGCCGAATTCGTGCGCGAGAGCGTGGCGATCGGCCGCGAAGCGGGCGTGCGCGTGTGCTCGTTCGGGCACGCGGGCGACGGCAACCTGCACATCTACGCCTGCCGCGACGAGCTGAGCGAGGAGGCGTGGAAGCAGGGCGTTACGCAGTTCATGGAGCGGCTGTACGCGGCGGCGCGCGGCATGGGCGGCGAGGTCAGCGGCGAGCACGGCATCGGCCACGCGAAAAAGGCGTTCCTCGCCGAGAGCGTCGGGGAGACGCAGCTCGAGCTGATGCGCGGCATCAAGGCGGTCTTTGACCCGAACGGCATTCTCAATCCGGGCAAGGTGGTGTAAGCATGGTGACGCTTGACATGCCCTACGGGCGCGGCACCATGTCGCTGCATGTGCCGGATGCGCGCCTTCGCGCGGTCATCGCGCCGCAGCGCCCGGCGATGGCAGCGGGTACGCAGGAGGACATCGTGCGCGCGGCACTGGCGCAGCCCATCGGCTCGCTGCCGCTGCACGAGCTGGCGAGGGGAAAGCAGCGCGTGCTCATCATCACCAGCGACCACACGCGGCCCGTGCCCAGCCGCATCACCATGCCGCTGCTGCTTGAGCAGGTGCGCAGGGGCAGCCCGGATGCGGACATCACCATCCTCATGGCGACGGGGATGCACCGGGAAACGACGCGCGGCGAATTGATTGAGCGCTTCGGCGCGGAAATCGCGGAAAAGGAGCATATCGTCATCCATCAGGCGCAGCGGGACGAGGACATGGCGTTCTTCGGCACGCTGCCCTCCGGTGGGGAGCTGTGGCTCAACCGCCTCGCAGCACAGAGCGAGCTGGTGATTGCCGAGGGCTTCATTGAGCCGCACTTCTTCGCGGGCTTCTCCGGCGGGCGCAAGAGCATCCTGCCGGGCATCGCTTCGCGCAAGACCGTGCTCTACAACCACAACGCGGCGTTTATCGCCAGCCCGAACGCGCGGGCGGGGCGGCTCGAGGGCAATCCGATTCACAGGGACATGATATACGCAGCTCGTCAAGCGAAGCTGGCGTTCATCCTGAACGTGCTCATTGACGAGGACAAGCGCGTCATCGCGGCGGTGGCGGGCGACTGCGAGCGGGCGCACGAGGCGGGCTGCGCGCTGTGCGGTAAGCTCAACCGCGCCGAGCCCGTGATTTCGGACATCGCCGTCACGTCAAATGGCGGCTATCCGCTCGACCAGAACCTGTATCAGTCCGTCAAGGGCATGACGGCGGCGGAGGCCTGCGTGCGTCAGGACGGCGTCATCATCATGTGCGCGGCGCTAGGCGACGGCCACGGCGGCGAGTCATTCTTTCGCTGGTTTGCGGACAGGCCGGACGCGCAGACCGTGGCGGCGGATATCGAAAGCATCCCGCCGACAGAGACGCGCATGGATCAGTGGGAGGCGCAGATTCTCGCGCGGGTCATGCTGCGCGCGTCGTGCATCATCGTGACGGGCGAGGAAAACCGGGCGCTGGTTGAGCAGATGCACCTGCGCTGGGCGCCCGACGCGGATGCGGCGCTGGCGATGGCGGAGGCCCTCGTCGGGGCAGACGCCACGGTGACGGTGATACCCAACGGCGTGGGGGTGATTCTATGAGCAGAAGCAAATACCTGCTGGGCGTGGACTTCGGCGGCAGCTCGTCCAAGGCGACGCTGATTGACGAGCGGGGCGCTGTCGTGGCGACGGCCTCCTGCGAGTATCCGACGCTCTATCCGCGCAGCGGCTGGGCGGAGCAGAATCCCGAGGATTCGTGGCGCGCGTTTGTCGCGAACGTCAAGGAGATACTGCAAAGCAGCGGCGTCGCGCCGGAGGATATTGCGGCCCTTGCGCTGGATGCGGCTACGCATACGGCCGTGCTGCTGGATGCGCAGGACAGGCCCGTGCGCAACGCGATTTACTGGACGGACACGCGCGCCGAGGCCGAGGCCGCCGAGCTGCGTGAGCATTGCGGCGGGGAGATCACGCGGCGGAGCTTCAACAGCGTGTCGAGCCTGTGGACGCTGCCCCAGCTTTTGTGGCTTGCGCGCCATGAGCCGGAGAGTTTTGCGCGCATCGACAAGGTGATGGCCGTCAAGGACTACATCCGCTACCGGCTGACCGGCGACTTTGTGACCGACGACATCGAGGCCATGGGCTTCATGCTGCTCGATGCAGGCGAAAACTGGTGGAGCGAGACGCTCTGCGCGCTGGCCGGCCTGCCTGTCAGGACGCTGCCGGAGATCGTGCGGCCGACGCAGCGGCTGTCCCGCCTGCGTCCGGAAGCCGCGGCCCAGACGGGGATTTCCCCGGAAACGATGGTCATCGCGGGCAGCACCGATACCGTCATGGAGGTCTACGCGGCGGGCGCGATTGCGCGCGGGCAGGCGACGGTCAAGCTGGCGACGGCCGGACGAATCTGCACCATCACCGACCATCCCGTCGTCGATCCCTGTCTGGTGACGTACCGGCATGTGCTCGACGGCCTGTGGTATCCGGGTACGGCGACGAAATCCTGCGCGGCGAGCAACCGCTGGTACCGGGATACCTTCGGCGGCGAATACGCGCAGATGAGCGCGGAGGCGGCGACGGTGCCGCGCGGCAGCGACGGGCTGTTCTTCCACCCGTATCTTCAGGGCGAAATCACGCCCTATCGGGACGACAGGCTGCGCGCGTCGTTCGTCGGCGCGACAGGCCATCACACCAAGGCGGCGTTCAACCGCGCTGTGCTCGAGGGCATCGCCTACTCGATGAAGGACTGCTTTGCGGAGCTTGAGCGCCTCGGCATCGCGCCGGCGGAGGCCGTGCTCATCGGCGGCGGCGCAAAGGCTCCGCTCTGGCGGCAGATCATGGCGGATATGCTGGGCATTCCGCTGCGCACGGTTTCCAATGTCGATTCCTCGCTGGGCAGCGCGATGCTCGCCGGCGTGGCCTCGGGCGTGTTCGCCAGCCATCAGGAGGCGGCGGCGCGCTGTGTGCACCTCTGCGACGAGATTCTGCCGGATGCGGAGGGAACGGCGTTCTACGCACGCGGATTTGCGCTCTACAAGCAGATTCAGCAGGCGCTCGCGCCGATCTACCACAGGCTATGAACATCCTGTGTCTGGTGAAGCAGGTGCCCGATTCCCTTGAGGTGCACATGGGCAGCGACCTGACGCTGCAAAGGGACTTCGTGGCGCAGATCCTCAACCCGGCGGACGAATCCGCCGTCGAGCTGGCTCTGCGCCTGCGCGATGCGCACGGCGGCAGCGTAACGGCGCTGAGCATGGGCCCGGCGCGCGCGGAGGGCACGCTGCGCGAGCTGATCGCGAGGGGAGTGGACAGAGCGGCGCTGCTGAGCGCGCCCGCCTGCGCGGGCTCCGATACACTGGCGACGGCACGGGCGCTCAGTGCGGCGGCAAGGGCGATGGGGCCCTTTGACCTGCTGATCTTCGGCAGGCGCGCGCAGGACGGCGAAACGGGACAGGTGGGGCCGATGACGGCCGCACTGCTCGACATTCCCTGCGTGGCGAACGCCGTGCAGGCGCAGATGGAGGACGGGCGTCTCAGCGCGAGACAGCTCACCGAGGCCGGAACGGCGGACTGGCGCATAAGCCTGCCCGCGGCGCTGACGCTGTGCGAGTGGAGCTATGCGCTGCGGCTGCCGACGTTCTCGGGGCTGCGCCGGGCCAAAACGGCGGAGATTGAGCGCTTGTCGCCCGGGCAGCTCGGGCTCAGGCCGGAGGAATGCGGCCTGAAGGGCTCGCCCACCCGCGTGGTGAAGGTGAGCGTGCGGGAATCGGGCGTGCGGCAGACGCAGTGGATGACGAAGGATGCGGTCTGCGAAAGGCTCAGTGAGCTTGTGCGGGAGGTGAAGGCGTGACCACGGCGGTATACTGCGAGGCAGCGCACCTGCACGGGCTGGAGCTGATCGCTGCGGCGCGGCGCTTTTCGCAGAGCGTGACGGCGCTGTGCGAGGATGCGGCGCACGCACAGGCCTGCCGCGCGGCAGGGGCGGACGAGGTGATCCGCATCCCGCTTTCGAAAGATGACTGCGCGCAGGGGACGATGGCCGCGCAGATCATCGGGCAGCTTGGCCCGGACAGCGTGCTCTTTCCGGCGACGGTTCGGGGGCGCTTTCTTTCCGCCTGGGTGGCGGCGAAGATTGAAACCGGCCTGACCGCCGACTGCACCGCGCTGAGCGTCACGGCGGATGGCCTGCTGCTCCAGAGCCGCCCGGCCTTTGGCGGCAACCTGACGGCGGACATCCTGTGCAGGCAGCGGAGGCCGCAGATGGCGAGCATCCGTCCGGGCATCTATCCGATGCCTGAGCGTCCGGCGCGTGAGTCTCCGGAAGGGATGACGGCGCCCGTGCGCTGCCTGGAAGGCGGGCCGGTGAGAGACTACATGACCCGGACAGGCTTTGAGCCTGCGCGCGGCGCGGATTCCCTGCAGGATGCGCGGATCATCGTTGCGGGCGGCAAGGGCATCGGCAGCAAAAAAGGCTTTGAAAAGCTGTTCCGGCTGGCGGCTCTGCTCGGCGGCGCGGTCGGCGCAACGCGCAGCGCGGTGGATGCGGGCTATATCGGCTATGCGCATCAGATCGGCCAGACCGGCGTCGCGGTGCGGCCGGAGCTCTACATCGCCTTCGGCATCTCCGGTGCGATTCAGCACACGGTGGGCATGAACGCCTCCCGAACCGTGATCGCGGTCAACCGCGACCGCCTAGCGCCGATCTTCCGCTGCGCGGATATCGGCATCGCGGGGGATTGGGAGGAAACGGCGGATGCGATGATCGCATCGCTTGAAAAAGGATCAGGCAGCGCCCCGGCATCGGGGCGAGGATAAGGAGGAATTTTCATGAATTTCAAAAAGACGTATACCCCAAAAAACGGCTATACGCCGCTGTGTACCATCGGAGAGTGCTCGCTTAAGGATCTGGAGTTCGGCATCATCGAGCTGGAGGAGGGGCAGAAGCTGAGCTTTGACACGAAGGACAGGGAGACTGCCTTTGTGATGCTCTGGGGAACCGCGTCCTTCGCCGTCGGCGGCGTCGATTACGGCCGTCTGGGCGTGAGAACCAACGTGTTCGCCAGCCCCAAGGCGGAGTGCTTCTACGCAGGGCGCGGCAGCGTGGTGGAGATTGAGAGCCTGTTCCGCTGCAAGATCGCCGTCTGCGCGACGCCGATTGACGTGGATACGCAGCCGCAGGCTATTCATCAGGCGGATGTGCGCGTGACCCGTCTGGGCGTGAAGCCGTGGGAGCGCGATACGAGCTTCATCGTGGACGGCAGCACGAACGCGAAGAAGCTGACCATCGGCGAGGCATATGTCACGCCGGGCAACTGGGCGGGCTTCCCGCCGCATAAGCACGATCAGGACAACATGCCCGTGGAGTGCGTCGCCGAGGAGATCTACTACTTCCTGTTCGACCCGCAGCAGGGCTTTGGCGTGCAGTGCCTGTATACCGCCGACGGCTCAATTGACGAGGCCTACCGCGTCAAGAACGACGAGCTGGTCGAGTTCCCCTACGGCTATCACACCACCGTCGGCGCGCCGGGCTACAACACCTATTTCCTGTGGCTGATGGCGGGCTCGCATCAGGGCTTCTGCCGCGTGAACGATCCCGAGCACGCGTGGATTTCCGCGGTGGAGAACATGGTGAAAAAGATGTAAACGTCCAACATAAGGAAGAAACAAGGGGAGCTGTCAGGCTGGCGCCTGGCAGCTCTGCTCGTATATTCGGGGAGCCCTCGTCCAAATGGTTGGAAAAGCCGTCCACTTGGTAAAAGCCCTTGTTCTGCACATGCTTCTGTGTTATGAATGGTTCCAGCATAAGTCTGTCAAACGTCAGACAGCAAGCAAGGAGGAATCATTCATGAAAAGCATGAGCCGCAGAAGCTTTCTGCGCAGCACGCTTGCGGGTGCCGCCGGATTGGCCGCAACAGGCATTCTGGGGCCTGTGGGCGCCGTCGCCGAGGAAAAGACGACCTATAAGCCGGGTACCTACAGCGCAACGGCAAAGGGCATCAGCAGCGATGTGACGGTGACGATGACCTTCGATGCGGAGGCCATTACCGATGTTCAGATCGATGTCTCCGGCGAAACCGCCGGTCTGGGCACAGAAATCGGCCCGGAGATGGCTGAAAAGCTGATGGCTGCGCAGAGCGCGGACGTCGATGCAATCTCCGGCTGCACGGTGACCTCCAACGCCGTGAAGGAGGCGGCCGCGCAGTGTATCGCGGATGCGAAGGGCGTGGAGCTCGTTAAGGTCAAGACGGAGGTGGAAACGGGAGCGGAGCCCTACACCTCCTGGATGAAGGCCCCGGAGGAGGTCACAGAGTTCGAGGCGGAGTATGATGCGGACGTCTGCGTCTGCGGCCATGGCTATGCGGGTATCACCTCCTGCCGCGAGCTGGCGGAGCAGGGCTACAAGGTTGTTTTGCTTGAAAAGGTCAAGGAGGACAGGTATCAGGCCATCGGCAACGAGTTCGCCTCGCTGAACGCGACGATCCTCAAGCAGCGCGGCGTGCCGTATGTCGATCCCGTCGAGTTCTACCAGAATTTCATGCTCAACTCGCAGAACTACGCCAATCAGGAGCTGGTGATGAAGTTCGCCCAGCACTCCGGCGAGGACACGGACTGGTATCTCTCCGAGCTGACGGAGGAGGACTTCGCCACCATGACGACGGCGTACTTCCCGGAGGCAGAGGGCCAGCTTCGTCAGATTGGCGCGCTCAAGTTCTGGCCGTCTGTCTGCTCCTTCTACGGCGCCTGCGGCCAGACGAAGATTCAGGGCTACAACCGCAAGGTGGCTCAGGAGCATGGCGCGCAGATCCTCTTTGGCACCTCGGCTTACTATGTCATCATGAAGGACGGCGCGGTGGCGGGCGTCGTCGGCAAGACGGACACCGGCTATATCAAGGTCAACTGCCGCGCGGCCATTCTGGCTACAGGCGGCTTTGGCTCCAACAGCGAAATGATGGAGTACTTCTTCAAGGATATCAAGGGCTGCTTCATCGAAAAGAACGGCGATGCGCTCTCCGCCATGATGGATCACGACGGACAGGGCATCCGCATGGGCTACTGGGCCGGCGGCCATCTGGAGACGTGGCCGGTGCCGGGCATGAACATGAAGCACTATTCTCCCTCCGCCTCCGTTCAGGCGACCATGCCGCAGGCCCTCTGGCTTGACCACAACTGCAAGCGCTTCTGCAACGAGTTCTACGGCACGATTGAGCATCGCGGCCGCCCGACGATGTTCATGAACCGCGATGCCTTCTATGTGGTGTTTGACAAGAACTTCCCGGAGTACCGCTGCCATCTCGTGCCGCAGCATGGCGCGTGGTCGCCGCTGAACGGCAATCTGGAGTCCTTCAGGGCAGAGCTGGAGACGGCCTACGCCAAGTACAAGGGAACCTATGTCGAGCCGGAGGCCACGGAGGCGCCGGCAGGCGGCATGGGCGGCCCGATGATGAAGCCGGCGGAGTATGTTGTGGGCGACACCATCGAGGAGCTGGCGGATAACCTCGGGCTGACCGGCGAGCAGAAGGAAAACTTCATCGCCAGCGTGAGCCGCTACAATGCGATGTGCGCCGCGGGAGAGGACTCTGACTTCGGCCGCGACGCGGCGGTGCTCTTCCCCGTGGCAGAGGGCCCGTTCTACGCCGTCAAGACGTCGCCGACCATCGGCTCGACGATGGTGACGATGGGCGGCCTGCTGACAGACGGCGATCAGAACGTGATTGACGCGGAGATGAACCCCATTCCCGGCCTGTATGCCTCCGGCAATACCTGCGGCCGCCGCTTCGGCAACGAGTATTTCACGCCGATTCCGGGCATTTCTCTGGGCATGGCGATCGTGCTGGGCCGCGAGTGCGGACGCTCTGTGGCGAAGTTCCTCGCCAAATAACTGATTGGGCGCTGTTCGGGCGGCTCTCCCTCTGTGGGAGGGCCGCCTTTCTGGAGGGGAAAAAAGATGAACGAGCTTGTTGAAAAGGCCAGAGAAGCACTTCATAGACAGGATGGCCGTCAGGCGCTCGAGTGGGCGGACAAGGCGCTTGAGCAGGATGAGAGCTGCTTTGAAGCATGGCTGATTGCGATGCAGAGCTTCCAGCTCTTTCTGCCCATTGACAGCTATGACCCGCTCAATGAGGTCAGCTGTGCGCGCTATGCCATCCGCTTTGCGCCCGCGGAAAAGAAGGCTCAGGTCAGAAAGCAGGCCTATGCCTTCCTGCTGAACAAGGTGCGGGAGGTGCTTGAGCGGGACGCACAGGTCCTTTCGGACGGCAGAGAGCTGGTGAGCTTCTATCAGCGGGTATCGTATTTCGACGCAAGCGGCGCGCCTGACAAAGCGCGCGAGCATGATGCGCCCCTGATGCGGGCTGCTGAAAGGAGCTTTGCCTACTGCTCGGCGCTTTTTGAGGCGGTTCCTCCCAGCGCGATTGCACGCAGCCGCGTGTTGCGCGAGCTGGCGGAGCAGATTGCGCAGCAGTGGCAGAGGGCGTACAGCTTTTATGCGATGCGCATGGGGCTGGTGCGCTGCGAAATGACGCGAGAAGGGATACAGGCGGGGCTGAGGCAGTACGCGCGGTATCTGCGCCCGGTACGCCATGCGGAGGAGATCATGCGCAAAACCGTGCCGTTCAATACAGTGGGGGAGGATCAGCTTGCCTATCTAAGGCAGGAGAAGCAGTGAGCACAGCGCGCTTGTCCTTTGGCATTCGGCTGGCTGCGAGTGCGACGATAACCCTTGACGAAACCTCCATCACCGATATTCCAGCTCGTTGCCGTTGAGGTCGAGGCGCGTTTCGGTGAGTACCTCGCCGTCCTCGTCGTATGTGCGCAGAAGCGCGGCATAGCCGTTTTTCTGGTTGATGCGCTGACCGTCTGCGTCAAGGTAGGTCTCCTGCACGACGTTGCCCGCTTCATCGTAGGTCATGCTCACGGCGTAGTAGCCGTCCTCGTGCATCGCAGGCTTGCCGTCCAAATCGAAATACCGCTCAAGAATGGCATGGCCCTCGCTGTCAAACTCGCGCACAAGGGAGGCGTAGCCCGCCTTGAGCAGGATGGGCTTCATGTTAAGCCCCAGATACTTCTCCTGGTTCCGGTTGCCCGCCGCGTCATAGCTGTAGGACACCGCGGCGCAGCCCTTGCTGCGCAGGCGAGGCTTTCCGGCTTCGTCGAGGTAGGTTTCCCTGGTGACGCGGCCGAGCTGATCGTATTTCTTCTGCACCGCCGCGTAGCCGTAGGCGGTCAGCACCGGCTGGCCCTCCATATCCTGATACTGCGTGAGGATCACGTTGTTCTTTGCGTCAAGCTCATAATACACCTGCGCATAGCCGTTTTTGAGGGAGACGGGCTGATTGTCCGTGCCGTAATACTGCACCACATAGCTTCTGCGGTTTTTGCTGTAGGTGGTGCGGCGATAGGCGTATTCCCGCCCCAGAGACGTCAGGCTGCCGTCGGCGGCATAGTAGAGCGTGGCAACCTTGGTATTCTGCGCATCATATTCATATACTGCCGCCGCATAGCCGCTGCCGTTTTCCACAGGCAGTCCGTCAGCGCCGCTGTATGCCTTGCGCACAAGCAGACCCGCCTGTGTATAGGTGTAATCCGTCCGATGGTAGCCCTTTGCGCTGTTGACAGGCTGCCCGTCTGCATCCAGAACCCGTTCCCAGAGAAGCAGGCCCTTTTCGTCATAGCGCTTTTCCACCTGCGCGTACCCTAAAGCCGTCATGACAGCCCTGCCCTCCGTGTCCTGATACTGGAGAAGGGTGACATTCTGCTGGGCGTCCAGCACGCGAAGCACCTGCGCATAGCCGTTTGACAGCATCACCGGCTGCTGATCCCCGCCGTAGTAGCATGTCACATAGCTCATGCCGTCGGCGCTGTAGATGCTGCGGATGTAGGCGTATTCCTTGCCCCGTGTCGCGATGCGTCCATCGCTGTCGTAATAGTGGACTGCGCTTCGGCGGCCTTCGTCGTCGTATTCATAGACGACGGCAGCGTAGCCATCCACGCTGTTGACCGGATTGCCGGCGAGGTCGGTGAAGGACTTTCGCTCGACCTGCCCATCCTCGGTGTACGCATAGTCGATTCTGTGGTAGCCGCTGGCGCTGAGAACGGCTTCTCCGTGCGCGTAGTAGGCCTCCGCCGCCTTGAGCTTTTCATTGTAGACGTAGCGGATTTCGCTGTAGCCGTCCTCGCTGAGCACCTCCTCGCCCTGCGCGTCCAGATACATGCGCGAGGTGCGGTAGCCCGAGGAATTGTAGGCATAGCGGATCTCGGCATAGCCGTCGGCGCAGACCGTCGCCTTGCCCTTTGTATCCTCGTAGGATTCGCGGAGCAGCTTCTTGTTCTCGTCGTATTCATAGATTACCTTGTGATAGCCTGCCGCACAGCTGATCGCTTCCTTTTTGGTGCCCAGATACGATTCCGAGGCGATCAGCGTCTTGCGCGTATAGGTCACCACACGCTTGGAATAGCCCAGCGAGGGCACGATCATTGGCTTGTCGGCGATATCATAGAATTCCTCGCGGATGATCTTGCCGTTCGTCCCATAGCTCCATTTGACCTTTGAATAGCCGCTGCTGCAAAGGGTGCGGTTCCCATCGGCGTCGAAATAGACCTCGGAGCCGATGCGGCTGGCGGAAAGATATGTCTTTTCAATGCCGCAGTAGCCGCCCTCCATCTGATAGGGCTTGCCCAGCTCGTCAAAATACATCTCTCTGCAAACGCTGCCCGACTTCCATTTGTAGCGAACGGAAGCATAGCCGTCCGGCCCCGCGATGGAATGGCCGCTTGCGTCATAGAAGCCGGTTTCCACATTTTTTCCCTTTGCGTAGGCATAGCGCTTCTGCGCATAGCCCAGACGGTTGTTGAGGCAGATTTGGCCGTCTGCGTCCAGATAGGTTTCGCTCTCCAGATAGTAGTCATCCAGATAGCTGTAAACCACGGAGGCGTAGCCGTCCCCGCAGGGGAAGGGATTGCCGTCCGCGTCGAGGTAATCCTCGCGCTCTGTCCGCGCCCGGCCGCTGGAATTCTTGCTGCGCGTGACCTGATAGGCGGCATAGAGCGTGTCGGAGCGCAGCGGCTCGCCGTCCGCCCCGTAATTCCAGATCGCGCTGGGCTTTGTGCGGCTGAAGCTGTATTCGACCTTCTGGCGGGCGAAGCCCTCCGGCCCGATGGTCAGCGCGCCGTCGGCGGTCTTGTACTCCCTGAGAATGACGCGCTTGTTGCTGTTGTATTTCTGCGTCATGCTGGCATAGCCGGCCAGAGCGTTGACGGGCTGTCCCTCCGCATCGAAGAACTCCTGCCGGGTAAGGTACAGACCTCCTTCATAGGCGTAGCGAACCGTTGCATAGCCCAGATTGTCCGCCACGACAGGGGCGCCCTCCTTGTCCACATAGGTCAGCTCCACGACCTTTCCCTTGCTGTTGTACGCCCTTCGCGCGGCAAGGTTGGCGGAGGATTCCGCCTGTGCCTGCGACCAGAGCAGCACACAGCAGATTGCCAGCAGAATCAGGGAGATGGGTTTCGTCTTCATGGCGGCCTCCTTCATAGGTCAAAGCTGCGTCGGCGACAGGCGGGAAAATATGGGCAAACTGCCCGGATGGGACAATTATAGCATATTTCTCCTATATATGCCAAATGTTCCTGAGGGTGCGGATGAATCTTGCCGGCAGGGCGCGCCGTCCCCGTGCTTGATGGGGAAAACCCCGCATCCGCCTGTGCAGGAACACAGCGGAAAAGAAGCGGAAAAGAATTTTGGTAAAAATACAAAATCAGGTTGACGAATGGAGACTGTTGCGCTATAATTAACCGTACGGTACTCCATTGACGGCTGGTTTGACGCAATGGATCGTCGAATGCTTGAGCCGAGGGGAGGGATACAAGATGTCTGAGATCCGTGTTCGTGAGAATGAATCCCTGGAAAGTGCTCTGCGGAGATTCAAGCGGCAGTGTGCGCGTTCCGGCGTTATTGCGGAGGTTCGCAAGAGAGAGCATTATGAGAAGCCGAGCGTGAAGCGCAAGAAGAAGGCCGAGGCGGCCCGCAAGCGCAAGTACTGATTCACACCAGCCCCATCGCAAGATGGGGCTTTTTTTGATGATAAGCGGAGAGGCTTATGTGTGGCGGAGAAATGGATATGATCGATGTGACGGCGGCCGTCATCGCCCGGGGCGGCAGGGTGCTTCTGTGCCAAAGGCCGCAGGGGAAGCGCCGCGCCGGGCTGTGGGAGTTTCCCGGCGGCAAGGCGGAGCCGGGTGAGACGCTTCAAATGTGCCTTGCGCGCGAGTGCCGCGAGGAGCTGGGCATAGACCTGCGCGTGGGGCGCGCGCTGGCCTGCATCACGTGCGAGGGCCTGCGCATCACCTTCTTTGCGGCGCAGCTTAAGCAGGGCGAGCCGCAGCTTCTGGAGCACAGCGCGCTGGCGTGGGTGACGCCGGAGCAGGCGCGCGCCTATGCGCTGTGCCCGTCGGACGCGCAGATGCTCGCACAGACCGCCCCCGACGCACTGCTGACACAGGAGTACACAGAGGACAACGTAAGCGAGAAAATGGAGGAAAAGCCTTGAAATACGCCTTTTTGCTCTATCCCCATGCCAACGTGCGCTACCGTCAGTCGCTGCTGATGCTCGCCCGGCAGGAACTGAGCATGACGCTTGAGGCGCTCGGGCGCGGCGCGCAGGTGAACGCGTGCGGGATGGGCGGCGCGCAGTTTCTGACCTTTGACGCGGAGAAGCTCACCGAGCGCGACGTGCGGATGCTCAGCCAGCTCGCGTGCGTGTATGTGATGTTCACGATGGAGGACGGACAGCTGGTGCCCGTCGAGCCGAAGCACCCGAATTATGTCGGCGAGGATCTGCCCGCGCTGCTCAAGTACAAGGGCAAAACGAACGAGATGTTCACCGATGGGATGCTCACCATGGCGCTGGCGGTGAGCGCGTTCATGCCCATCCACGACGGCCAGCTCGTCGTGTGCGACCCGCTGGCCGGGCGCGGCACGACGCTGATGCTCGCGCTCCGGCGCGGCTGGCATGGCGTGGGCATCGAGGCGGCGAAGGGCGAGGTCAAGGAGGCGTGCGACTACATGTCCCGCTACCTTGAATACCACCGCATCAAGCACAAGTGCAGCGAGAGCGCGCTGACCGTGCGCGGCAAGGTTGGCGGCAGGGAGACGAAATTCGTCCTTTCCGACACGCCGGAGCACTTCAAGGACGGCGATACGCGCACGCTGCGCATGATTCTGGGCGATACGCGCGATGCGCTGGCCCTGCTGCGCCCGCAGAGCGTGCACCTGATGGTGGCCGACCTGCCCTACGGCGTGCAGCGCGGCACGGCCGGGCGGCAGGACACTATCGAGGGCACGGTGCGCGCGGCGCTGCCCGGCTGGCTGGAGGCGCTCAAGCCCGGCGGCGCGCTGGCGATGAGCTTCAACACCCATGTGACAAAACGGGCGGCGCTTGCGCGCGCGCTGGAGGCTGCGGGCTTTGAGCTTGCGCCGGTTCCGAGCATGGAGCACTGGGTCGAGCAGGCCATCAGCCGCGACGTGCTGCTGGCGCGCAGGCCGCTCTAGGGGACGGGAAAAATCTCCTTCCATGGAAAAACAGCTGATAATTCGGCAGGCGTCTGCATATCCTGCATGTGAAGCACATTCGCGGCGTTTCGCCGCGCTGACGCATGTTTGCCCTTGGGAGGAGCTGATTGAAATTGGAATCCATCAACGCTATGAGGCCGCAGTCGGCCTGCCCCGTGCTGGAGGATGAGCAAATCGGGCTGTACAAGCCCAAGCCGCTTGGCTATTACAATGAGGAATACGGGACGAGCAACCCCGTCGTGCCCAAAATGCTCAAGGCCGGACTGCTGGACAGCGGCTCGGGCATTCTGGAGGTGCAGCCGAACGGCTACGGCTTCCTGCGCGCGCAGAACTGCTCGCCCGGGCCGGATGACATCTATGTCTCCATCGCGCAGATTCACCGATTCTCGCTTCACAACGGCGACCTGATCGTGGGCAGAACGCGCCCCAAGCGCATGGGCGACCGCTACAACGCGCTGATGTACATCGAGTCCATCAACGGGGACAACCCTGAGACCGCGCGCCTGCGGCGGCCGTTTGACTCGCTCACGCCGATTCACCCCAACCGCCGCCTGACGCTTGAGGACTCGCAGGGCGGCGGCGACCCCGCCATGCGGCTGCTTGACTTCATTGCGCCCATCGGCATGGGCCAGCGCACGCTGATTGTCGCGCCGCCCAAGGCGGGCAAGACCGTGCTGCTCAAGAAGATCGCGCAGGCCATCGAGCGCAGCCATCCGGGCGTAGAGCTCATCGTGCTGCTCATCGACGAGCGGCCGGAGGAGGTCACGGAGCTGCGGCGCAGCGTCAGCGCGCAGGTCGTCTATTCCACATTCGACGCCCCGCAGGAGAATCACATCCGCGTGGCGGATATGGTCTATGAGCGGGCGCAGCGGCTCGTGGAGCAGGGCAAGGACGTCGTCGTGCTGATGGACAGCCTCACCCGCCTCGCCCGCGCCTGCAACGCCATGGCCCCCGGCGGGCGCGCCATGAGCGGCGGCCTCGCGCCGGGCGTGCTGCAGCGGCCCAAGCGCTTCTTCGGCGCGGCGCGCAACATCGAGGAGGGCGGCAGCCTGACCATCATCGCCACCGTGCTCGTGGAGACCGGCAGCCGCATGGACGATGTCATCTTTGAGGAATTCAAGGGCACGGGCAATGCGGAAATCCGCCTTGACCGCTCGCTCAGCGAGGCTCGCATCTTCCCGGCGATCGATCTGACGCGCTCGGGCACGCGCCATGAGGAGCTGCTGCTCACCCCCGAGGAGCGCGAGGGCGTCGCCTGCGTGCGGCGGATGCTCTCGCAGGGGCACACGCGCGAGGCCACCGCGCAGCTGCTATCCATGCTCGAAAAGACAGATAACAACAGGGAATTTTTCAAAAGATTGCGGGAATGGCTTGCAATTTGTGAAAAAGAGGGGTATACTATACGAAGTCTCCGCTCAGGCGTATGAGAAGGCGGGCCTTACGCGCCTTTCATGCGATAGTATCGCGGCGAAAGAGGTGAAAATCATGAAGGAAGGCATCCATCCGAAGTATCAGAAGGCGACCGTGACCTGCGTCTGCGGCAATACCTTCGAGACGGGCTCGACCAAGAAGGAGCTGCGCGTTGAAATCTGCTCCAAGTGCCACCCGTTCTTCACCGGCAAGCAGAAGCTGGTTGACGCTGGCGGCCGTGTTGATCGCTTCAAGAAGCGCTACGGCATGTAATCTTACAAGATTGGGACGGCCCTCGGGTCGTCTCTTTTTTTACTCTGTAAGTCCTTTTGCAAAGCTTCGGCCACGGTCGCAAAGCAGCGGGACAACCATCACTTCGTCAGTAATGCAACCGGCATTATGCCGGTTTTATACTGTTCTGCGTTAAAACCCTCATGCCCGTTCGCTTGGCACCACCATAAATGAAACATTAGGGGCAGGAGACTCTTGATATTGTTGTAGCTATTTTCTATACTGGTACTAACGGCAAAGATCGAGTCT
>JALFHA010000175.1 GCA_022776785.1 Clostridiales bacterium
TCAGCTGCCGCACCGCCTCGTCAAGCGCGCGCAGCTTCGGGGCAAGGCGCGCTTCGTCGTCGCCCACCTCGTGCTCCATGTCGTCAAGACCGTGAAAGTGCACGATCACCAGCGGCGCATCCCCGCGCACAAGCGGCAGCGCCGCGCGCAGCACCGCGCCGTCCGCGTCCTCGCCGTCCTCCGGCAGGGTGAGCACGGGCTCGCGCTCCAGCGCCAGCGGCGCGCAGTCCGCCTCCACCAGCACCGCGCCCGGCACGGCCAGCAGCGACGGAACGAGCGGCCTGTGGTCGCGCCGCGAGTGAATCCCGTGCGCGTCCGGCCAGACGCCCGTGAGCATCGAGGCCATGCACGGCTGTGTCAGCGGCGGATAGGCCGTTCGGGCAGGCTCACAGGCGAACAGACGTGCCGCGTACGGCATGTGCGCCCGGGCTGCCCTGTGGTACAGCGCATAGCCCAGCCCGTCGATGTAGAGCACCAGCACGCGCCCGCGCTCAAGCGCCTGCAATCCCCGGGTGTATACGTCCGTCACGGCCCGCCGCGGCGCGCAGAGAAACCCGCCGACGGCCTCCCCGCGATGCACGCAGGGCGTGACCCCTTGCCCGTCCTCGGGAAAGCCTTCGATATTCTCAAAGGGCGTGATGACACGCATACAATCACCTGAATTCATGTATAATCATTGACAGATACGCTTCAGGATATGACAGCCTGCGAAGACATTCCATACGCCCATACCGAACACAGGCGCAAAGGTGCATTTTCTCTATTATATCCCGCTTGTGAAAAAAAGTAAAGCATCGCTCATTTTGTAGCAAAAATCCTTTATTCTTCGCTGAAATATATTGGTTTGTGACAGGAATCCCCCTTGAAACGTCTTTTCCTGCGTGTTATACTGTCAATTATCAGTTTGGAGGGACAAATATGCGCTGTATAGAGACCATCCATGCACAGGGCCACGTGCTCTGCCACGATATCACCGTCATCGTCCGCAGGGTGAAAAAGGGCGTCGCCTTCAAGAAGGGTCACGTCGTCACCGAGGAGGATATTCCCGAGCTGCTCAAGCTCGGCAAGGATCACCTCTACGTCTGGGAGAAGGACGAAAATATGCTCCACGAGGACGAGGCCGCGGCCATCCTGCGCGACGTATGCATGGGCCGCAACATGTCGCCAAGCCTCCCGAGCGAGGGCAAAATCGAGCTGACCGCCGACTGCGACGGCCTGCTCGTCATCGACAGCGCGCGGCTGCTGGCGGTCAACAGCATCCCGGACGTGATGATCGCCTCCCGCCACGGCATGACGCCCGTCAAAAAGGGCGACAAGCTGGCGGGCACGCGCGTCATTCCGCTGGTGATCGGCAAGGACGTCATGCAGCGCGTGCGCGAGGCCGCGGGCGGCAGCCCGCTGATGGACGTGCTGCCCTTCCGCCCGCTGCGCTGCGGCATCGTGACCACCGGCAGCGAGGTCTTTTACGGGCGCATACAGGATACCTTCACCCCTGTGGTGGAGCAGAAGGTTGCCGAATACGGCATGACGGTCATCGGCCATGAGAAGTGCCCGGACGACCGGGAGACGATCATCGCGGCGATTCACCGCCTGCGCGACATGGGCGCGGAGCTGATTCTCACAACGGGCGGCATGAGCGTCGATCCCGACGACCGCACGCCCGCGGCCATCCGCGACAGCGGCGCGCGCGTGGTGACATACGGCGCGCCCGTGCTGCCCGGCGCAATGATGCTCATCGGCTATCTGCCTGGCAAGGACGGGAAGGAGATTCCCGTGCTGGGGCTGCCGGGGTGCGTGATGTATGCGAAGCGGACGATCTTTGATCTGATGCTCTGCCGTGTTGCGGCCGGGGTGAAGATTGTGCGGGAGGATATTGTGAAGCTCGGAGAGGGCGGGCTGTGCCTGAATTGCCCGGTTTGCACGTATCCGAATTGTGGGTTTGGAAAGTGAAGTCCCTTTTGTAAAAAGGGAAACGTGCTCCGCAGGCCAGAGGTAGGGAGGGGGATTTCGATTTCCCCCTCCCCACCTCTGGACACCCCCCACCCCTTGAAACGAGCAGGGGTGCGCCCCTGCACCCGGGGTTTTTATGAATTTATGAGAATATGACGACGTTTGTTGGTAGTTTGTAGCTTGTGCATCAGGGGATTGGGTTCAAAGGCTGGAGGATGAAAGATGGAAACGTTGGAAAGCGCGCTGGCGCTATTGATTGAGCATACCGCCCCCGTGCGGGAGATTGAGTGCATGCCGCTGCTCGGTGCGCTCGGGCGCATCTGCGCACAGGAGGTGGCTTCCCCCATCGACGTGCCGCCGTTTGACCGCTCGCCTTTGGACGGGTATGCGCTGCACAGCGCGGACATCGCCGGTGCGACGCGGGAGCATCCCGCACATCTGACGGTGATCGGCGAGGCGTGCGCGGGCTGCGGGGAGCGCTTTGCCGTCGGGCGCGGGCAGGCGCTGCGCATCATGACGGGCGCGCCCGTACCGCCGGAATGCGACTGCGTGATCCGGCAGGAGGACACGGACGAGGGCATGGAGACGGTGCAGGTCTATGCCGCCGTGGGCGCGGGCAAGAACATCTGCCGCGCGGGCGAGGACGTAGCGCGCGGTACGGCGATGGCGCGTCCGGGCGATGTGCTCACAAGCGCGCACATCGGCGTGCTGGCGAGTCTGGGCGTGACGCAGGTTAAGGTATACCGCCGTGTGCGCATCGCGCTGCTGGCGACCGGCGACGAGCTGGCGCAGCCGGGCGAACCTTTGACTTTTGGCAAAATCTACGATTCCAACCGCGCGGTGCTCACGGCGCGGCTCGCGGAGCTGGGCGCAGAGGCGCACGTCCTTGAGAGCTGCCCGGACGAGCCACAGGCCGTGGCCGACGCGCTGCAAGCGGCCGCGCGGGAGGCGGACGTGCTCATCACCACGGGCGGCGTATCCGTCGGCAAGAAGGACATCATGCACCGCGTGCTGCCGCTGATGGGCGCGCGCCGCCTGCTTTGGAAGGTGGCGATGAAGCCGGGCAGCCCGCTGCTGTGCGCGGAATATGCGGGCAAGCCGGTCATCTGCCTGTCGGGCAATCCGTTCGCGGCGCTGGCGTGCTTCGAAGTGTTTGCCGTGCCCGTGCTGCGCAGGCTGGGCGGTCAGGCGGACTGGGCCTCCCGCCGCGTGCGCGCAAGGCTCTGCGGCAGCTTTGAAAAGGCCAGCCCCGGCAGGCGGCTCATCCGCGCGCGCCTTGAGGGCGGCTGCGTGACGCTGACGGGAAATAACCATTCCAGCGGCTCCCTCGCGGAGATGATCGGCTGCAACTGCCTCATCGACATCCCCGCGGGCAGCGGCCCGCTCTCTGGCGGCGACGAGGTGGAGGTGCTGCTGCTGTGATTGAGAAGCTCACGCATTTCGACGAAAAGGGTCAGGCGATCATGGTCGATGTGACCGGCAAGCGCGAGACGGCGCGCACCGCCATTGCAAAGGGACGCATCCGCGTCAGCGCGGACACGATGCGCGCCATCCTCGAGGGCACGGCCGCCAAGGGCGATGTGCTGGGCGTGGCGCGCGTGGCGGGCATCATGGCCGTCAAGCGCACGAGCGATTTGATTCCCATGTGCCACCCGCTTGCGATCGGCAAGTGCGCGGTGGATTTCCGCATCGACGAGGAGAAAAGCGAGATCGAGGCCGTCTGCACGGCGAAGCTGACCGGGCAGACCGGCGTGGAGATGGAGGCGCTGACCGGCGTCTCCGTCGCACTGCTAACGGTTTACGACATGTGCAAGGCGATTGACAAGCGCATGGAAATCACCGGGATTCATCTGGCAAAAAAGACGGGCGGCAAGAGCGGCGATTTCATCAATGACCCGGAATTCGCCGCCCCGTCGGGGAAGGACGAGGCCGATGCTTGACACCTGCGGCAGGGAGATCGACTACCTGCGCATCTCCATCACGGACCGCTGCAACCTGCGCTGCGTGTATTGTATGCCGGCGGGCGGCGTGGCGAGCTTTGCCCACGGGGACGTGCTCAGCTATGAGGAGATCGTCCGCGCGGTGCGGCTGTTTGCGCGCCTGGGCGTGCGCCACCTGCGCGTGACCGGCGGCGAGCCGATGGCCCGGCGGGGGTGTCTGTCGCTGATCGAGCGGCTGCACACCATCGACGGCATTGAGAGCATCGCGATGACGACCAACGCGCTGCTGCTTGATGGCTGTGTGGCATGGGCGCGCGAGGCGGGGCTTGACGCGCTGAACATCAGCATCGATTCGCTGAACCCCGACACCTACCGCGCCATGACGCGCGGCGGCGACGTGCGCCGGGTGCTCGCGGTGATCGACGACGCGCTCTCCCTGGGCATAAAGGTGAAGCTCAACGCCGTGCCGGTGCGCGGCATGAACGATGGGGATTTGGCGGAGCTGGCGTCTCTCGCGCGGGAGCGGCCCGTGCCGGTGCGCTTCATCGAGCTGATGCCGGTGGGCTGCGGAGCGGGGCTGACCCCCGTGCCCAGCGACGAGGTGCGTGCCCTGCTCGAGCGCGCCTACGGGCCGCTCACAGAGGATGGGACGCGGCGCGGCTTTGGCCCGGCGCGCTATGTGCGTGCGGCGGGCTTTGCGGGGCCGTTCGGGTTCATCAGCCCGGTGAGCCACGAGTTCTGCGACCGCTGCAACCGCGTGCGGCTGACGGCGGACGGGTTTTTGAAGCTCTGCCTCAACCACACGGCGGGGCTGGACGTGCGCGCGCTGCTGCGCGGCGGCTCAAGCGACGAGGCGCTGCTGGAGGCGCTGCGCGCGGCGGTGGCCGCCAAGCCGAGGCGGCACGGCTTTATGGACGAGATCGGCGACCGCGAGGTGCGCCGCATGAACGAGATCGGAGGGTAACGCGATGGGCAAGGTGATAGCGGTCTGCACAAGTGAGCGGCGCGGCATCCAGAAGAAGGATGTCAATGCCGGATATTTCTCTGTGGATTGGGGCATCGACGGCGACGCGCACGCGGGGCACTGGCACAGGCAGGTGAGCCTGCTGAGCGCGGACAAGATTGCCGCGTTCAACGAGAAGGGCGCGGGCGTCGTGCCCGGCGCGTTCGGGGAGAACCTCGTCGTGGAGGGCTTCGACTTCCGCGCGCTGCCGGTGGGCACGTTGCTGCGCTGCGGCGACGTGCTGCTGGAGATGACGCAGATCGGCAAGGAGTGCCACAGCCACTGCGAGATCTACAAGAAGATGGGCGACTGCATCATGCCGCGCGAGGGCGTGTTTGCGCGCGTGCTCGAGCCGGGCGAGATTCACGTCGGCGACGAGATGGTCATCGAGCCGCGAAGCGGCGTGCGGCCGTGGCAGGCGGCGGTCATCACGCTGTCGGACAAGGGCGCGCGCGGCGAGCGCGAGGACAAAAGCGGCCCGGCGATTGCCGAGCGGCTCGAGCGCAGCGGCTATGAGGTCGTTGAGCGGCTGCTGCTCGCGGACGATCAGGCGGCGCTCAAGGCGGCGCTCATCCGCCTGTGCGACCAGCGCCAGCTCGATCTGATTCTCACCACCGGCGGCACGGGCTTCTCCCCGCGCGATACCACGCCCGAAGCGACGCTCGCCGTGGCGACGCGGCTTGCGCCGGGCATCGCCGAGGCGATTCGCGCTGAGAGCCTCAAAATCACCAAGCACGCGATGCTCTCGCGCGGGGCGAGCGTCATCCGCGGCAAGACGCTGATTATCAACCTGCCCGGCAGCCCGAAGGCGTGCATGGAGAGCATGGATGTGTTCATGGATGCGATTCCGCACGCGATGGGCCTGCTCAGGAATGAAGTGCAGGACTGCGCGAGAAGGTAACGCGCTTTGCGCAAATGTATTCCGGCTGCTTTACACTGCAGGAATGAGGCATCTCCTTTCGCGGTTGTGGTCGGATGGTACAAAAACGGTACGGGATCAACATGTATCGGAGGAATTTTGAGATGAAAAACAATCAAAAGCTTCTCCTCTGCCTTGCAGTGGCAGGAGCCCTGCTGCCCATGACAGCAAATGCCGCATCCGGGAACGAGAGCGTCGCTGCTCAGGAAACCGCGGCAATTTCGGAAAACAATGCGCCGGAAGCCGAGGTTGTCGCCAATCAGATGAAGGAATACTACCTCAGCGAAACCGGGCCGCAGGGAAATACGTTCTATGCTTCAGGCGTTTCAGCCCTGCCGCTGCCGGAGACGGATGAGGAGGGAAATGGCAGGCTCCTGGAGGTGCCGCTGTATAGGCAGAGCCATAATTTTACCTGCGGAGTGGCCTGTGTTGCCTCTGTTCTGCGCTATGCCGGGTATGATTTTGACACCAGAGAGGATCGGTTGCTCTGGGAGCTTGCAGCAACTCCGGAAAACGGAACAAGCTATGTGAGAATCGCTGAGTATTTGAATTCCGTTCGCATAGAGGGTTCTCCGGATGCGCCCGTGTTTGCAACAGAAATTGTGTGCACAGATTATGCGTCAGATGAACAGGATCCGACGCTTGTGGATCGTTTGCTGTCGCAATTCAGGTCAGCCCTTGATGATGGCACGCCTGTCATTTGCGTGATTCAGGCTTGGAGGGATGACGGCGATTACACGGCAGGAACAGAGGACGACGGGCATTATGTTGTGCTGATCGGATACCAGAAGGATGCGCAGAGCGATACGTATACCTATTTCTTTATGGATCCGTCGACCTCCGGCAGCTACACATATCTCACAGAAGAAGAATTCATCCTGCGCTGGCACGACAATCTGGAGGGAAAGCCAACGCGCATTGCCATTGCAGTTTCGTATTTGAATTCCGAACAGAGCGCGCCCATTCACACTGCCTATCATTTGGATTGATGAGCAGAAAGCGATGGTCGCGCCAGACGATTCCATCAGTGAGTGATCGAAATAGGGCAGTCCGGCATGTAAAGCCATGCCGTTTGCAAATAACCTCCCTGAAACACGGGAAAAAGG
>JALFHA010000180.1 GCA_022776785.1 Clostridiales bacterium
TGTCCAGAGCAAACAGGCCCAGATGGGGCTTGTAGTACCTCGCAAACTCGAGCAGCGCGCCGCGTTTGGGCGCGCTCTTTTCCTCGAAGGCCGCCGTGCGGTTTTCCTTCATGATGTCCGATCTCCTTTCCCTGTGTGCTGATCTGCTGAATCCTTGCTTTGCAAATCCGACCCGTCTCAATCGTAGGCCGCTGTGCGGCCTGCTCTGAGACTGCATTTTCTTAGGAGAGATTGGGCTGCCGCCCAAACCCCGCAAGGGACTTCAGTCCGGGGAACTCGCATAGTCGCGCTAAAGGCGCACCTTGCGATTCCCGACGTTCCGCCTGCCTGCTTCGCCCACTGGGCGCGGCAGGCTCCAGTCCCCTTGACCCTTTCTTCGCTTCGCGCAATCATTCCGTCTCTTTTGGTATAGGCACAGCCGCCCCCGTCACCGGGCGAATCCACTTTCCCGAGCGCAGGTGCAGGCCGTAGACCACGCACTTGAGCACATCCTCGGAAAGGTACATCGTCAGGTAGGTTGCCGGGACGCTCAGCTGAAGCAGGAGCCCCGCCGCCGCGGTCAGCGGCAGGCCGATCAGGTAGAGCGATATGGAATCGACGATCAGCCCGCAGCGGGTGTCACCGCCCGCGCGGAAGATACCCACCACCAGAATCAGCGGGATGTTGCGCAGCGTCATCTCCAGCGCGTAGATCGTCAGCACAGCGGCGGCGTCCTGCCGAACCGCGTCGGACACGCCGAACAGCCCCAGCAGCGGCCGCTTCATCAGCAGCACGCCGCCGCCGATGAGCACGGAGAAGCCGACTGTCAGCAGCAGGTGATAGCGCGCGCAGTCCTTCCCCTTCTGGATTTCGCCCCGTCCAATGAAGCTGCCGATCATCACCGCGCAGGAGGAGCACAGGCCCATGAACGCCACGCTCGTCAGATCCTCGATGGACTTGACGACCGTGATGGCGGCATACGCGCCCGTGCTCATGTGACCGAACACCGCACTGTAGAGCAGGTTGCCCATCGCCCAGATCGTCTCATTGAGCAGCGCAGGCGTGCTTACGCGCACATATTCGCGCGCAAAGGCCGGGGTGATGCGCAGCATGTCAGAAAGCGGCGCGCGCAGCATCGTGCGCTTGGCCATGCCCGCGCCGTAGATCACCAGCGCGTTGACCGCCGCCGCCGCACAGGAGGCGATGGCCGCGCCCACGGCGCCCAGCGCCGGGAAGCCGCACAGGCCGAAGATAAGCAGCGCGTTGAGCACGATGTTGACCGCCACCGATGCGATGGCGCCGACGAACGGGATCGTCACCCGCTGCGTGCTTTGCAAAAGCGTGCCGCCCGCGCGGGCAAGCGCCTGAAACGGGTAGCTCAGCGCGATGACGCGCAGGTATGCCGCGCCCAGCGCGATGGCCTCCGGATCGGCACTGAACAGGCCGATAATGCGCTCAGGCACGAGCAGCGCCGCGAGCATAAAGGCCAGCGACACGAAAAGCGAGCCGCCCGACAGCAGCCCGTAGGTCCGGTGAACCCCCTTCACGTCACCCGCACCGAAGTACTGCGCCATGAACACCGACGCGCCGCTGCCAAAGCCGAAGAGCACGATGGTGAAGAACCACGTCCACTTGCCCGCCATGCCCACGGCGGCCAGCGGCGCATCGCCGAGGGTGCCGATCATCAGCGTGTCGATGAGCGTGAAGGAGGAAAAGAGCAGGTTTTGCAACGTCACCGGCACGGCGATGGAGAGCATCGTGCGGGTGAAAGCGGATGCGCGCATATCCCCTCCCGCCGCCCGCGGGCGGCGCGCCCCGCATGGGGGCAGGTCGCGCCAGAGGGGAGCTTATCCCTTCTGGCTGGAAAGCACCTGGAAAACTGGGCTGTGCTCCACGATGAACGGCCCATCCTGAACGAAGAAGAGCATCCCCGTGGCCGGGGTCTTGAGCACCTCGCGCACGGAGCCGTCCAGCGGATTGATGATGAAGGCCAGCTGCTCGCCCCGGCGCACATGCGCCCCGGCGAACTTCACGCGGCGCAGCAGGCCCGCGCTCGTGGCGGAGACGGACACCATATCCTCGTTGGTGATGACGGAGGCCGCGTGGCCCGGCGTCGTCTCGCTGCGGATGATGCCCCGACTGTTGAGGAAGCGGATGATGGCGCGCAGCGTCTGCTCGGCGGCGTTCTCATCGATCTCGCTGGTCTTGCCGGCGTAGAGCGAATACGCCTGCGTGCCCGAGAGCTGCCAGACATAGTTGAGCGTCGTCTGGTCATAGCGGCGGGGGGTGCGCACATACACATAGGGCAGGCCGAATTCGCAGCCGAGCTCCGGGTTCTGCCGTCCGGTGTCCATCATGCGCACGTGCGGGATGAACGAGCCGGGCTGATAGAAGCTGGTCAGCTGCACGCCGTAGTGATACGCCCGCAGCCGCTCAAACAGCGCCCCGGCGATGCGCTCGGTCGTCGAGCCGGTCTCGCTGCCGGGAAAGCGGCGGTTGAGGTCCATGTTCTCCGGCGCCCAGAGGCGATTGCCCGCGTTCATCGAGAAGCCGATGGCCGTGGGCACGACCATCACGCTCTTGCCGGGCTGCACGCCGCCGTCGCGCTCCACCTCGCGCAGGAACGCCACCAGCCGCGCGCAGACGTAGAGCTGCTGCACCTCGTCGCCGCGCAGCGCACCGAGCACCACGCAGCTCTTCTCGCCCTTGCCAAAGCGGTAGCCCAGTATGTCCATATCGTCCCTGAAGTAGGAAGGGACGGTAAAGAGCACGTCCTTTTTCATCGTCATTTCCTCCTGAACAGGCGGGCGATCAGCGTGCCGGGATACACCGCCGAATAGCTGCGCTGGCTGAACACCAGCCCCGCGCACGGGGCCTTCACATCCTCGCGCACCACGCCCTCCAGCGCGTCGATGATCTGCCCGAGGCTCTGCCCCTCCTGCACCCACTCGCCGATGCAGTCCGCCGGGACGTACACGCCCGGATGCTCGCAGGTGATGCGCAGCACGTCCTCCGCCGTGCGGATGCACGGGATGTCCTCGTCCGCGCGGGGCGGCTGCGCGGCCTCGCCCGTCCACAGGCCCATCTCCGCGAGCTTGCAGAAGATGCCGTCCACCACGCGGCGCGCCACATCCTGCGGCCGCCTGCGGCGCTCGTCAGCCTCCACGATCATCGCGGGGGTGCCCATCGCCGTCAGCGCGCCGGTCAGGGATGCCTCGTAGGCCGTCTTGTCCGGGTAGACCCAGATCAGCTCCGGCCGCAGCGCGCGCGCCTGCTGCGCAAGCGTCTCCCCTCCCTGCGCGTTGACGCGCACCTCAAAGAGCTCGCTCTTGTTCTGCGTGCTCGCGTGCACGTCCAGCACCAGATCCGCGCCGCGCATGTCCTCGACAATGCGGTAGCACATGCTCTCCAGCGGCGTGCCCTCCGGCGTGCCGGGGAAGGCGCGATTCATGTCCAGCCGCGTGCCCGAGGGGACGAGCCTCTCCCCCACGTCAAGGCCCAGCGGGTTGAGCATGGGGTAGACGTCCACCACGCCGTGCAGGTGCTCCTGCTGCTCCATGATGCGCGAGACAACCCCGTAGACGATGAGCTGGCCCATCATCTCGTCCCCGTGGATGCCGGTGGCGATGCACACGCGGCCCGCCGCCCCCTGCGCGGGCGTATAGCGGCAGCGGCGCACCGTCCACGTCTCGTTGATGGG
Organism: Clostridiales bacterium; assembly: GCA_022776785.1. Taxonomy (GTDB): domain Bacteria; phylum Bacillota; class Clostridia; order Christensenellales; family Aristaeellaceae; genus Ventricola. The sequence continues at coordinate 3,680 of JALFHA010000180.1, forward strand.
CAGAGCGACGCTCGCCACAGTGCTGATTTCACGGATGACCGCCAATGCGAATCCCTCCAAAAAAGGGGAGAGGGCTCTCCCCTGCAGTTGCTTTGATGAACCTCTGCGGCAGCTTTGCCGCGCCGGGGAGGCCCATCCGTCAGGATGCAGTTTCCCCCGGGTCAATCACCACAAATCCTATCACAAAACGGTTTGATTTGCAAGTGATTGGGAATTATGCTATACTGATTTCACCGACCCCCAATTGATTGAGCAAGACCCCATGCCGGCGCGTCCGCCGGGCATGGACTCCCAACCGCCAAAGAAGACGGCTGGATGCCGGCTGCATCGCCGGCGAAAGGCTGCAAATCCCGCCGCTCCCCAGCCCAAGGCCGAAGCCAGGCATCAAAGATTTACATAAAAATAAGGAGACGACCGCATGAAGATCGGCCTTTTCGCAGATACCTTTTACCCCGAGATCAACGGGGTGGCCACCTCCTGCCTGACGCTTGAGCGCGAGCTCACCCGCCGCGGGCACGAGGTTCACGTCTTTGCGCCCAAATGCAAGGGCTGGGAGGACAACCAGCGCGAGCATATCCACTACATCGCCTCCGCGCCGTTCCTCGCACTCAAGGATCGCAACGTGGCCTTCCCCTCCTTCGTCGCCACATGGGAGGCGGAGAAGCTCGACTTCGACGTGGTGCACACCAACAGCGAGTTCGTCATGGGCCACTTCGGCCGCCACATCGCGCGGCGGACGGGCTGCGCGCTGGTGCATACCTATCACACCGTCTGGGAGGACTACACCTACTACATCACCCACGGCCACGCCGACGAGACCGCCCGCATGATCGCGCGCAGGTATTCGCAGTGGTGGTGCAACCGCTTTGACCGGGTCATCACCCCGACGGTCAAGACGCTCGATCTTCTGCACCGCTACGGCGTGACCGCGCCCATCGACGTGATTCCCAGCGGCATGGACGTGGCGCGCTTCTCCCCCGCGCGCCACAGCGCGGAGGATGTCGCCGCCGCCCGCGCGGAGTGCGGCGTGCAGCCGGGCGAGCGCGTGCTGCTGAACATCGGCCGCATCGCCAAGGAGAAGAACCTCTCGCGCGTGATGCGCGTCTTCCCCCGGCTGCTCGAGGTCTGCCCGGACGTGCGGCTCGTGCTCGTCGGCGAGGGCCCGCAGCTTTCTGACCTGCGCGAGCAGGCGCTGGCGCTGGGCGTTGAGGAGCATGTGTCCTTCGCCGGGCCGAAGCCGTGGGAGAAAATCGACCTGTACTACGCCGTGGGCGACGTGTTCGTCAGCGCGTCGCGCAGCGAGACGCAGGGCCTGACCTATGTGGAGGCGATGGCCTCCGGCCTGTGCGTCTGCGCGGTCAACGACGCGTGCCTCTCCGGCGTCATCGAGGACGGCGTCTCCGGCGTGCTCACTGAGGACGACGACGACGCGCTGCTCGCAGGGCTCGTGCGCGCCTTCGGCGACGAGGGACGCCGCATCGCTGAAAACGCCCCCGTGCACGCGCGCCCCTTCGGCACGGAGGCCTTCGCCGAGCGGGTGGAGAGCTGCTACCTGCACGCCATCGAGAGCCGCCGTGGAATAACTGCCGACTGTGAGGATATGCGCGAAGCGAAGAAGGGAGTTTGAGGGATGAAATCCCTCAAGCGGGTTTGGGCGGCAGCCCAACGTTCTCCTATTGTAAAGCCATTCCGGCAAAGCAGTCAGGGAGCGAAGCGATACCTGACGGTGAGTAATGCCAAAGCAATTCGGATAATCAAAAGCATTTATAATTCAATTTCCCATATACACAGGAGGTTCATACCATGACCGCCATCACCTTCGACGTACAGACCCGCTGTTTCCACCTCTTAAACGACCGCGTCAGCTATATCCTTCGCCTCGGCGCAGGCGCGTATCCGCTCCACCTGTACTGGGGCCGCCGCGTGCGCGCGGTGCACGACGACCTGCTCTCCCGCCTGACCCCGTACACGGACGAGACGTTCTCCCTGCACGAGACGCCGCTCGACCTGCTGCCGCAGGAGTGCCCCGTGATGGGCGGCGCGGACCTGCGCGAGGGAATGCTCACCGTGCGCCACACCGACGGTACGGACGCGCTCGATCTGCGCTATGAGCGCCATGAGATCCTCGAGGGCAAGCCGCAGCTTGCCGGGCTGCCCAGCGCGCGCGGCGAGGGCGCCAGAACCCTGCTGCTCACGCTGCGCGACGCGGAGAGCGGCCTGTCCGTGGAGCTTGCCTACACCATCTACGACGACGCAGACATCATTGCCCGCAGCGCGCGCATCATCAACGGCGGCGCGCAGGCGGTGACGCTCGAGCGCGCGCTGAGCGCCTGCGTCGATTTTGAGAAGGCCGATTTCTCGCTCGTCACGCTCAGCGGCGCGTGGGCGCGCGAGCGGCAGGCCAGCGTCCGCCCGCTCGTGCAGGGCGACCAGGGCGTGTCCACCACGCGCGGCGCCTCCAGCGTGCAGACCAACCCGTTCCTCGCGCTGCTCGCCCCCGGCGCAACCGAGACGCAGGGCGAGGTCTACGCGATGGCGCTGTGCTACTCCGGCAGCTTTGCCGCCAGCGTGCAGGTCGATCAGCACGGCATGGCCCGCGCGCAGATTGGCATTCAACCGGTGAATTTTTCCTGGACGCTCGCCCCTGGCGAGAGCTTCACCACGCCCGAGGCCTACCTCTGCTTCTCTGCGGAGGGGCTTGGCGGCATGTCGCGCCAGTTCCACACGCTGGTGCACAGCCACATCACCACCGGGCGCTGGGCCCGCAGCGAGCGCCCGCTGCTCGTGAACAACTGGGAGGCGACGTACTTCGGCTTTGACGAGGAAAAGCTGCTCTCCCTCGCCCGCTGCGCCAAGGACGTGGGCATCGACCTGTTCGTGCTCGACGACGGCTGGTTCGGCCACCGCGACGCGGACAACTCCTCCCTCGGCGACTGGGTGGACGACATGCGCAAGCTGCCGCACGGCCTCGCCGGGCTCTCGGAGCGCATCCACGCGCTGGGCATGAAGTTCGGCCTGTGGGTCGAGCCGGAGATGATCTCCCCGGACAGCGATCTCTACCGCGCCCATCCCGACTGGTGCATCCACGCGGGCAATCGCACGCGCATCGAGTCGCGCCATCAGCTCGTGCTCGACCTCTCCCGCGAGGACGTGCGGGAGTACATCGTCACATCCATCTGCGCGGCGCTGCGGCGCGGCAATGTCGATTACGTCAAGTGGGATATGAACCGCAACATCAACATGTGGGGCAGCGCGTGCCTGTCCGCCGACCGGCAGAAGGAGCTGGGCCACCGCTATATCCTCGGCCTGTACGAGATCATGTCCCGCGTTGTGCGCGAATTCCCGGATGTGCTCTTTGAGAGCTGCGCGGGCGGCGGCGGGCGCTTTGACCTCGGGCTCATGTGCCTGATGCCGCAGGCGTGGTGCTCCGACGACACCGACGCATGGATGCGCTGCCGCATCCAGTACGCGACCTCCTACGTCTTCCCGCCGTCCACGATGGGCGCGCACGTCTCCGCCGTGCCCAACCACCAGACGGGCCGCATCTCCCCGCTTGCCACGCGCGCGGCTGTGGCGATGGGCGGCACCTACGGCTACGAGCTCGACCTCACCCGCCTGCCCGCGGAGGAGCTCGAGCAGATCGCGGCGCTCAACAGGCGCGTGCACGCCATGCAGCGCGTGCTGCTCTACGGCGATTTCTACCGCCTGCGCTCCCCGTTTGCGGGCAACGAGTGCGCGTGGATGAGCGTGTCGCCCGACAGGCGCGAGGCCGTCGTCACGCACGTCACCGCGCTGGCACAGCCCAACTTCAAGCCCTCGCCGCTGCGCCTTGCGGGCCTTGACCCGGAGCTTGACTACCGCGATGAGGAAACCGGCCGCGTCTGGGGCGGCGACGAGCTGATGAACTACGGCTTTGTGCCCAATGCCCCGTGGGGGGACTATACGGCCACGCAGCTGCATTTGAAGGCGCTGTGAGGGATGTCAGGAGGCCGCGATGAAAAAGATCCTTTTCGTGTGCCACGGCAACATCTGCCGCAGCCCAATGGCTGAGGCCATCTTCCGGGACATGCTCGACAAGCAGGGGCTTTCCGATCAGTTCCTCGTGGACTCCGCCGCAGTCAGCAGCGAGGAGCTGGGTCATCCCGTCTACCCCGCAGCGCAGACCGAGCTGAGGCGGCGCGGCCTGCCTGCCAGCGCACACAGGGCATGGCAGCTCTCGCGCGGGGACTATGACCGCTATGACTTCTTCATCGGCATGGACACGGACAATGTCTACCGGATGCAGCGGATTTTCGGCGGCGACCGGGATAAGAAAATCGGTCTGCTGCTCGCCTTTACGGACAGGCCCAGAGAGGTGGAGGATCCGTGGTATACCGGGCGGTTCGGCTTCGTGTTCGACGAGATCACGGAGGGCTGCACCGCGCTGCTTGCACAGCTGACGCAGACGACACCCGGAAGAAAATAAGAGCGCGAAGCGATAAAAGGGATCAAGGGAGAAATCCCCTGACCCCTTTTTCACTTCGCGCCTATGTAATACTATTCTTCGATTAAAGCATTACCTTCCGGAGTTCTTACCTGATTAGCATAAGCTCACCGTCAGGTATCGCTTCGCTCCCTGACTGCTTTTGCATCATTTGCTTTGCAATAGGGATGCGTTGGGCTGCCGCCCAAACC
>JALFHA010000216.1 GCA_022776785.1 Clostridiales bacterium
GTTTCAATCGTAGGATGCTTCGCATCCTGCTCTGAAACTGCTTTTTCTTTTGAACAATAAGGGAACATTGGGCTGCCGCCCAAACCTGCTTGAGGGATTTCATCCCTCAAACTCCCTTCTTCGCTTCGCGCTTATATTCGATCTTTTAAGTGCAAGACAGTATAAATCCTTCTGCATGGCTCTGGCCTCGGCCGCAAAAGCAGCGGGATTTGCAGCATTTCGGAGGGGATGCAGCCGGCATCATGCCGGTTTTGCCGGAAAGTTGGCCAAGTCGGCGGGAAGTCGCGCAAAAGCGCTTGTCTCGACAGGAGGGTTAGTGGTATAATACGCAAAAGATGTGCGCCTGACGTGCGCCGGTGAGCTGGAGGAGATAAAGTATGATGGACAATTTCAAAGAGGACATTGTAACCAGCCGCAGCACGCTGCTGCATAATGTGCTCTACGCGCTGTGCTGGGTGATGATCGTGGTTTCCGGCATCTATGCCTTTCTGCTGCTGCAGGTGCTGATGGTCGCCTTCACCGTGCCGACGCTGCTGGTGACGCTGCTGAGCGCGGGCTGCGCCGTGCTGCTGTTCTTTGCCAAGGACAACCTCAAGACGGAGTACGAGTACACGTTCACTAACGGCATGCTCGACTTCGCCAAGGTGATGCGCGGCGCCAAGCGCAAGGAGCTGGGCAGCATGAACGTGGCCAACATCTCCGCCTGCGGCCATGTGGCGCACGACAGCTTCAGGCGCTACCTCTCCATGAAGGATGTGGAGAAGAAGAACTGGTTCCTCAACCGCGACGGCAACCTGTTCTACTTCTACTATGTCAAGGAGAACAAGAAGCACATGATCGTCATCGAGCCCAGCGAGGAATTGGTGCAGATGATGATCCCGTACTTCCAGGCGGGCGTTTATCAGGGCTGAGCGCCGCGCAGACGCCGGGGCCGGATGCGGCCTGAACACGGATAGCCCCTGTCCGCGCTGCTTTGCGCGGATTTTTATTGACTTGTATCAAGAAGCAGGACAGCCGGCTACGCCGGATGCAAACGGAGAGAACGACATGATCTATCTGGACAACAGCGCGACCACGCGTCCCTTTGACGAGGTGATCGACGCGATGGCTGCCTGTATGCGCGAGCGCTATTTCAACGCTTCGGCGGCCTACCGCCCGGCGATGGAGGCGGAAAAGGAGGTTGACGCCTGCCGCCGCGCCCTTGCCGCGGAGCTGGGCGCGCAGCCGGGCGGGGTGATCTTCACCTCCGGCGGCACGGAGGCGGACAATCTCGCCATCCTCGGCACGGCGATGACGCTGCGCGGGGAGTCGAACTTCGCCATCAGCGCCATCGAGCATCCCGCCGTGGCGGAGACGGTGCGGCGCGTGGAGCGGCTGGGCTTCGAGGTGCGCGTGCTGCCCATCGATGCGCGCGGCATCGTCGATCTCGCGGCGTGCGAGGGCATCATCGACGGGCATACGGCGCTGGTGAGCTGTATGCAGGTGAGCAACGAGACGGGCGCGGTGCAGCCTGTGGCGGCGCTTTCCGCGCTGGCCCGGAAAAAGAACCCGAACGTGCGCGTGCATGTGGACGGCGTGCAGGGCTTCATGCGCGTGCCGGTGCACATGGGCCGCGACGGTGTGGACATGTATTCCCTCAGCGGGCACAAGATCCACGGGCCCAAGGGCATAGGCGCGCTGGTTGTGCGGGGGAATCTTCGGCTGGCGGCGCAGATGACCGGCGGCGGGCAGGAAAAGGGACTGCGCTCGGGCACGACGGATTCCCCGGCAATCGTCGCTCTGCACGAGGCTGTGCGGCAGATGGCCGCGCGGCGGCAGGAGATTGACCGCCTGCGCGAGATGAAGGCGCGGCTCTGGCAGCAGGTGTCGTCCGTGGAGGGCGCGCGCGTCAACGGGCCGCTGCCCGGCGAGGCGGACAGCGCGCCGCACATCCTGAGCCTGTCGTTTGCGGGCGTGCGCGGCGAGGTGCTGCGCAATGCGCTGGAGGGTGAGGGCGTGCTGGTGTCCACAGGCTCGGCGTGCGCTTCGCACAAGCAGAAGGTCAGCGCCTCGCTGCGGGCGATGGGCCTGACGGCTGAGCAGGCCGACGGCACCATCCGCGTGAGTCTCGGGCTTTACAACACAATGGACGAGATGGATGAGACGGCCGGGAAGCTCGCGCGCATCTGCGGCGTGCTGAGCCAATACAGGAGGAGATAATCATGCGCAGGATACTGCTGGTTCGCTTCGGCGAGGTGTTTCTCAAGGGGCAGAACCGCCCGTTCTTCATGAGGAAGCTGATCGATCACATCAAGCTCGCCGTGCGGGATGTCGGCGGGCGCGTATGGATGAGCGAGGGGCGCATCTATGTGTCCGATTTCAGCGATCTTGACGAGTGCATCCGCCGGGTGACGAAGGTGTTCGGCGTGCATTCGGTCAGCCCGGCCGTCGAGATGGACAAGGACAACTTTGAGGCCATTTGCCAGCAGGCGGCGGAGCTGATGCGTCCGCTTTCCGGCACCTTCAAGGTGCTGGCCCGGCGCTCGGACAAGCGCTATCCGCTCGATTCGCCCGCCATCATGCGCGAGGCGGGCGGCTATATCCTCGAGCGCCTGCCGGATTTGCAGGTGGATGTGAACCATCCCGACCACACGCTGATGATCGAGATCCGCGACCACGCCTACCTGTCCGTCGAGCGCTTTCCGGCGGTGGAGGGGATGCCGATGGGCACCAACGGCAAGGCGTGCCTGCTGCTCTCCGGCGGCATCGACAGCCCGGTGGCGGGCTTCATGATCGCCAAGCGCGGCGTGGAGCTGTGCTGCGTACACTACCATTCCTTCCCGTACACCAGCGAGCGCGCGCGGGAGAAGGTGCTCGAGCTGGCGCGCCTGCTCTCGGAATACTGTGGGAAAATGCGCGTGTTCGTCGTTCCGTTCACGGAGATTCAGATGCAGATTCACCAGAAGTGCCCGGAGAACTACACCACGCTCATCATGCGCCGCTATATGATGCGCATTGCGCAGATTCTCGCCGAGCGCGACGGGGCGCAGGCGCTGATCACCGGAGAATCCATCGGGCAGGTGGCCAGCCAGACGATGGAGGCGCTTGGCTGCACGGACGAGGTGGTTTCCCTGCCCGTGTTCCGCCCGTGCATCGGCATGGACAAGAGCGAAATCATCGAGCGCGCGCAGAAGATCGGCACATTCGAGACGTCCTCCCTGCCCTATGAGGACTGCTGCACCGTCTTTACGCCCAAGCATCCGGCGACGCATCCGCGCAAGGCGCTCATTGCCAAGGCGGAGGAGGCGCTGGACAGCGAGGCGCTCATCGCCGCCGCGATTGAGGGCACGGAGGTCGTCGAGGTGGGCTAAACGGGGACAAACCGACATAAGATGACGCAGAGTGAAAAGCTCTGCGTCAAACTGTTGACAAAGGGGTTTTCCCCCGGAGGGGGGAGAAAACCAACTCAGCTATTCCCCGGAAAGAGAGAATCGCTGAATAAGCGGTACAGGCTTATGTCAACAAACTGACGCAGAGTGGGAGGCTCTGCGTTTTTTCTGTTTGCGGGAGGTGTGCGTCATGGCGTGGCGGCAGGCGCTCTATCCGAGGCTGACACAGGAGGCGGCGGCGCTGCTGCGCGCGCTGGCGGACGGCGAGGCCGCGTCGCTGCAGGAAATCCGATTCCGCGCGGGCAGGGAGACGGAGCTGTTTTCCGCCTCCGGCAGCGCGTGGCGGGACTTTGTTCCGACACAGGCGGAGCTTGCCGAGCTGGTGGCGGCGTTGTGCGGCTACTCGCGCTATGCCTTTGAGCGGCAGATGGCCGAGGGCTATATCCCGCTGCCCGGCGGGCATCGCGCTGGCGTGTGCGGCACGGTGGTGGCGGAGGACGGCAGTCCGGCGCGCATGAGCGCCATCACCTCCGTGTGCATCCGCATCGCGCGGCGCGTGCCCGGAGCGAGCAAGCCCATCCGCGCGCACCTCGTCGGGGAAGATGGTCTGGCGCGGCGGGTGCTCGTGCTCGGCGCGCCGGGCACGGGCAAGACGACGCTGCTGCGCGACGCGGCGCTGTGGCTCTCCGATGAGCGGGGGCTGCACGTCGCGGCGGCAGATGAGCGCGGCGAGCTCTTCCCGCCGGAGGATGCGCCCGGGCGGCGGATGGACGTGCTGCGCGGCGCGGGCAAGCCGGAGGCGGTGACGATGCTCGTGCGCGCGATGGCCCCGCAGGTGATCGTCACGGACGAAATCGGCGGGGAGCGGGACGTGCGCGCGCTGCTGGAGGCGGCGCGCTGCGGCATGGGCCTGCTGGCCTCCGCACACGCGGACGGCATGGAGAGCGCGCTGCTGCGCCCGGCGCTGCGCATGCTCTTTGAGACGCGGGCGTTTGACCGGTATATCTGCCTGCATGGATGCGGCGCGTGCCGCGCGGTGTATGACGCGCTGGGGGAGCGCATCGGAGGCGAGGAGGTGCGGTGATGACAAACTGGGATGTGGCACTGATGGCGATGGTGGCCGTCAGCGCGCTGGGCTTTCTGCTGGCGGACGGGGAGCGCAGGCGCGTGCGCTATATACAGGCGATGCGCCGCTGCCTGCTGCGCATGAACGACATCATCCGCTACGAGCAGCCGCCGCTGTGCGAGCTGCTCGAGCGCGTCGAGCTGCGCGCGACGCAGCAGGAGCGCGAGCTGACGGGGCTTCTGCACGCGAGTGCGGCGCGGATGAAAAACAGCGTGAACCCGCAGCTCATGCTGCTCTTTGCCGGGGAGAGCGCCAAGCTGCCCGGCTACGGCGTGCTGGCGGAGGAGGATCGCTCCGCATTTGAAAACGTGCTCGGCGAGCTGGGGCGCACGGGGCTGCGCGAGCAGCTTCGCCTGCTTGGTGAGGCGGACGAGCGCCTGCGTGCGCGGGAGGAAATTCTGCGCCGCGAGGCGGACAGGCGCGCGCAGCTGCTGCGCACCCTCGGGCTGACGGGCGGCGCGGCGGTCTTTCTGCTGCTGATCTGACGGGAGGTGAGCGTGGATGAACATCGATCTGCTGTTCCAGATCGCGGGCGTGGGCATATTGATCTTCGCGGTCAATCAGGTGCTGCAGAAGGCCGGGCGCGAGGATATCGCCGTGCTGGCGTCGGTGGCGGGGCTGGTGGTGGTGCTGTTTCTGGTGGTCGATCTGGTGGCGCAGCTGCTCAACAACGTCAAGAGCATCTTTGGCCTGTACTGACGGCGGCAAACGGGAGGGAGCGACGTGGAATGGCTGCGATTGATGGGGGTTTGCCTGCTGGCCGGGGCGATGGTCATGCTGCTGCGTCAGATGCAGCCGGCGGCGGCGGGCCTGCTGTGCGCGGCGCTGGGCGTGATGGTGATCTCGGCGGCGCTGCCGCAGCTTGCGCAATACGTCGGCAGCATCCGCGAGTTCCTGATGACGCTGGGGCTGGAGGGCGAATACTATCAGGTGATGCTCAAGGCGATGGGCATCGTGCTGGTGACGCAGCTCTGCGCGCAGGTCTGCCGCGACATGGACGCGCCGTCCGTCGCGCAGCGTGCGGAGCTGTGCGGGCGGCTGGCGCTGCTGGGCGTGGCGCTGCCCGTGTTCCTGTCGCTGGCGCGCATGGCGGTCGGCGTGCTGCAATAGCGGCGGCGCTGCTGTGCGCGCTGCTGGCGCTGCCCGGCGCAGCGCTTGGCGAGGAGGCGGCGGAGCAGGACGCTGGCGCGGCGGATGCGGCAATCGAGGCGGGCATCGAGGAGGTACTCGGCGGACTCGACTTTTCCGGCATGGAGGAGGTGACGCTGCCGGCTGGCGGAGAGCGGGTCGGCGTGGCTGAGGCCGTGCGGCGCTTTGCCAGTGGGGAAACCTTCTCCGTGACGGAGGCGGTGTCCGCTGTGCTGGGGGATTTCTTCGGCGAGCTGGCCTCGCTTGGGCCGCTGCTGCTGGCGATCATGACGCCTGTGCTGCTGGCGAGCCTGCTGACGCATCTGCTCATCGGCGAGGACGACGCGCTGGCCTCGCTGGCGCGCAGCGCCTGCTTCGTGCTGGTGCTCGTGCCGGCGGTGTCGCTGACCATCCGCGAGCTGGGGCACACGAAGGAGACGATCATCGCCATGACGACGCGCATGGACAGGATGCTGCCCATGCTGCTGACGCTGCTGACCGCCGTGGGCGGCAGCGCCTCCTCGGCGTTCCTGCATCCGGTGGTGGCGGCGGCCTCGGGGAGCATGGTCTTTCTGGCGCGGGAGGTGATCCTGCGGCTGGTGATGTGCACCTGCGCGGTGACGGCGGTCAACCACCTCTCCGACAGGATGCACCTGACGCGGCTGGCGCAGCTTCTGCGCAGCGCCGTGTGCTGGCTGCTGGGGGTGAGCTTCACGGTGTTCGTCGGCGCGTCATCGGTGCAGGGGGTATGCAGCGCGTCGGTGGACGGCGTAGCCATCCGCGCGGCGAAATACGCGGTGGACAACTTCGTGCCGGTGGTCGGCGGCATGTTTTCCGACACGATGGACACGCTCGTGGGCTGCACGCTCATCGTCAAGAACGCGCTGGGCGTGGCGAGTATGCTGGCGCTGTGCGGTGCGCTGGCAGCCCCGCTTCTGCGCACGCTGGCGGCGGTATTCGCCTTGAAGCTCAGCGCGGCGCTGCTCGAGCCCATCGCGGATGCGGAAATCGTGCGCGCCATCGGGGACTTTTCGCGGACGATCGTGCTGCTGCTCATCACGATGCTGTGCGTGGGAACGATGTATTTTCTGCTCATCGTGCAGCTGCTGCTGGTGGGCAACCTGACGGTGATGCTGCGCTGAGCGCTTGAGGAGGGATAGCCATGATGACGCTGACGGCCCGGCTGTGCGCGCTGTGCGCGGTGAGCGCGCTGCTTCAGCTCGTGCTACCGGACAGGAGGATGCGCGGCGGACTGCGGGTCATCAGCGGGCTGCTGATGCTGCGACTGACGCTCGGCAGCGCGGCGGAGCTGATCGGGGAGCTGGCGGGCGAGCGCGAGCTGGCGGCGCTGCTGGAAAAGCTGATGCGGTGACGGGCGATGGAAGGAATGAAGGGGATGCTGGGCCGGCTCAGGGCTGCGCTCACGCCGCAGGCGCTTGCGGCGCTGCTGGCCGCGCTGGCGCTCGTCGCGCTCAGCGGCGTGCTGGGGCGCACGGGCGGAGAGAGCCTGGAAACGCGCGCAGCCAGAACGCTCTCGCAGATGGAGGGGGCCGGGCGCGTGCAGGTGGTGATCTACACGCGGGCGAAGGAGACGGCCTCGGGTGCGTTCTCCTCGTCGGGCGCGCAGACGGGAGAGGTTCCCTGCGGCGCCGTCGCCGTGGCGCAGGGCGCGGACGACCCGCTTGTGCGGATGCAGCTGGAGCAGGCGCTCTGCGCGCTGCTGGGGCTGCCCGCCTCGGCGGTGAGCGTGGTGACGGGAACGGGCGGCGCTTGACGACGAACGGAGGGCGAGCGATGGAGGCAAGGGGAAGGATGGCGGCGTGGGCGCGGGGCGCGCTCTGCGCCGCGCTGCTGGCGCTGCTGGCCGTGTGCGGCTATATGGGCGCCTCCGGGCGGGAGGAAACGGCTGCGGTGAGCGTGCCCGTTGTGCGCACGGAGCTGGAGAGCGGCGCGCTGAGCGCGGAATCGGCGGAGGATACGCGCAAGCGGCTGGAAAGCGAGCGCACGCAGGAGCTGGAAATGCTCGAGAGCGTCATCGACAGCCCGCGCGCTGACGCGGCGACGGTCAAGAGCGCGCTGGCGCAGAAGGCCGAGCTGGCGCGGCGCATGGAGGTCGAGGCGCAGGCGGAGGCGGTGCTCCATGCGATGGGCATCGCGGATGCGACGGCCGTATGCGGCGCGCAGATGCTCACGCTGATTCTTCCAGCGAAAAGCGCAGCGGACGAGGGCGTGCGCGCGCAGGTGATTGCCGCGGCAAGCGAGCAGACCGGCATCGCCGCTGAATCGGTGAAAATCATTCTGGTAAAAAATGAATGAGAAGATTGTGCAGAGGACAAAAATCTGGTATACTAAAGAATATCCATAGGGAGGTGTTTTTGAAATGAATGAAAATGCGACCATCGATATGGAAAGAGACCAGAATGACGGTCAGATCACATACGCCAATGACGTCATTGCCACCATCGTGAGCGTGGCGACGGCGGAGGTGGACGGCATTTCCGGCATTGCCGGCGGCGGTTCGCTCTCCGGTATCCTGGCCAAGGGCAAGGCTCCGCGCGGCGTTCGCGTGGATATGAACGGCGAGGACGTCAAGGTGGACGTGAGCGTGACGGTCGATTACGGGATGCCGATTCAGAAGGTCGGACGCAACGCACAGGAGAACGTGCGCAAATCCATCGAATCGATGACGGGCCTGCATGTCAATCAGGTGGACCTGCATGTGGTCGGCGTGAGCTTTGAAAAGGAAAACCAGGAGATGCAGCAGAGCCAGAAGCTCGCGCTGAGCATCGAGGAGGAAAAGGAGCAGGCCATCGCCGAGGAGGCCGCCTCGCTCGAGCAGGAGAATACCGAGGTCATCCTCGACGAGGATGATCCGCTGGAGGAGGACGACGCCGACGGGCAGCAGGATGCGCCCGAGGATGGCGACGAGAAGCTGGAGGAGCCCTCCTCCGAGGAATGATTCGGCAGAAAAGGAGGAACACACATTGAAGCATCCGGTTTGGGATCGCGTACTGATTCTGTTTTGCGCGCTGGCGGCGGCCTGCGGCGCGGCGGGCAGCGTCGCGCTGCTGCTGGGCAAGCTGACCTTTGATCCCTTCATGAGCGCGATGGAGGCCGCTTCCTTCATGGGCTTCCGTACCCGCGCCATTCTGGTGGCCGCCGCGGTCGTGCTGGCGCTGCTGGCTATTCTGCTTATCGCCGTCACGCTGCCTGCGAAGAAGAAGCGCTCGAGCTCCTTCGCCATCCAGCACAACGAGAACGGCACGGTGCGCATCTCGCTCAAGGCGCTGGAATCGCTGGTGCACAAGTGCCTCGACCAGCACGCCGAGCTGAAGGTCGTCACCTCGTCCCTGTTCAGCGATGAGGAGAGCATCCGCGTGGACATCCATATCACGCTCCAGTCGGATATCAGCATGCCGCTGGCGATCTCCGCGCTGCAAAAGCAGGTGAAGAAGTATCTGGAGGCCTGCTCCGGCGTGACGGTGCAGGAGGTGCGCGTCTTTGTGGACGGCACGACCCCTGCGACCGGCGACGCGGTCAATTCGCCTTACGCGATTCCCGCCTCGCTGCTGGGCATGGATACCGAGGCCCTGCCGGAGAGTACGCAGCAGATCGCGCAGGCGTCCGCGCAGGAGCCTGCGGCGGATAGCGAGCCTGCGGCTGAAAATGGGGCTGAAACCCAGGAGACTGAGACACAGGAGGATGAATCCGTGCCCGCGCAGGAGCAGGATGACGCACCCATCTTCCGCGATGAAAAGGATCAGGGTGATTGGGCATGATGGATTTTCGCAAGCTGCTCAGCCAGATTCTGACCGTGGGGACGCCCGCGTGCGCGCTGTTCGGCGCGGTGATTGGCGTCATCTTCGCCATCCTGTGCCTGACCATCGGCGTGGGCAAGGCGCTCGTCATCGGCATCTTCTGCCTGATCGGCGCGTTCATAGGCGGTGTGAAGGATAAGAAGGAATTCGTGCGCAGCGTGGTGCTGTTTTTCCATCGCGGCGACGCGGATCGCTACGAATAATTTCCACGATAACCGGGGAAAACGAGCTTGATTGCCGGCCGCTGTGGGGCCGGTCAGCCCGGGGCCGCCTGCCTAGCCCCCGGGAAAGAGACGCGCAGGGAGGACGGGCACAGCCTGCCCTCCCGCGGCGCGTGACAGGCAGAATACAATCATCAACTGTTGATCGGAGCAAAAGAAACATGGCACGTCCTATCGCTCGCGAGGCTGCGATGCAGCTCGTATTTGAACAGCTCTTTGGCGGAGAAGGCGAGGCGGAAACGCTCGTCGATCTGATTGACTACACGCCCGCGGAAAACGACCGGGCGTATATCGAGGCCGTGGTTTCCGGCGTGCGCGAGCACGCGGCGGAGCTTGACGCAGAGATCTCCGCCTGCCTGCGCGGATGGACGCTTAATCGCCTCTCCCGCGTGGATCTGGCGATTCTGCGTCTGTCGGTCTATGAGATGCAGTACGGCGGCATTCCGGCCCCCGTCTCCATCAACGAGGCGGTGGAGCTGACGCGCAAGTATTCCGCAGAGGAGTCCTGCCCGTTCGTCAACGGCGTGCTGGGCACCATCAGCAGAAAGCTGGCGGCCAAGGCATGAGGGCTGTGCTGGGCGTGGACACGAGCTGCTATACGACCTCCGCGGCGCTCGTGGCCCTTGACGGACGCCTGATCGCTGCGCACCGCCGCCTGCTTGAGGTGGGCGAGGGGGAACGGGGGCTTCAGCAGTCGCAGGGGCTTTTTCAGCATGTCCGCAACCTGCCGCAGATCATCAGCCGCGTGATGGCCGACGCGCCGCAGGCGGAGATTTGCGCCGTCTGCGCGAGCACGCGGCCGCGCCCGGCGGAGGAATCCTATATGCCCGTATTCCGGGCGGGTGAAAGTCAGGCGCGCGCAGCGGCGGCATTGTTGCGCGCGCCTTTTTATCCTGTCAGCCATCAGGAGGGGCACATCCGCGCGGCGCTTGTGGATTCGGGCGTCGATGCGGCTCAGCCGTTTCTGGCGCTGCACCTCTCCGGCGGCACGACAGAGCTGCTGCTTTGCGAAAACGGCAGCCTGACGCTGCTGGGCGGAAGCCTTGACCTGCACGCCGGTCAGCTCGTTGACCGGCTCGGCGTGCGCATGGGGATGACCTTTCCGGCGGGGCCGGAGCTTGAGCGGCTTGCCATGCGCGGCGCGGCACAGGGGCGCATCGGCGTGAGCATCAAGGGTGTGAGCTGCAACATGGCCGGGGCGGAAAACAAGGCGGCCCGCTGGCTGGAGAGCGGAGAGCTGACGCGCGAGGACGTGGCCTGCGAGGTCTTTGACTTCCTGAGCCGCTCGATTGAGCGCATGATCGAGGCGGCGTGCGTTCAGACACACGCCAAACAGGCGCTGCTGGCCGGAGGCGTGGCCTCCTCGGCGCTGCTGCGGCAGATGCTGCTGCATCGTGCAAAGAGCCGCCGCCTTGACTGTCGGCTGCACTTTGCACGGCCTGAGCTCTCCGGAGACAACGCGGTGGGCGTAGCGCTGCTGGGCGCGCAGGCTTATCAAAAGGAAAATTCCGGCGTGACCGAATAACCGGCCGTGCTGAGATATACGACGCGCGCAGGGGCGGAGGCTTCACGGCGCGCAGCTACGGAAAGAGGGAACAGGGATGGCAGCTACGATCATCGACGGCCGCATGGTGGCCGCGAAATGGAAGGAAGCAATCGCGCAGGAGACGCAGGCATGGATTGCCCGGGGGGTGACGCCGCATCTGGCGGTGGTCTTGGTGGGCGAAAACCCGGCCAGCCAGGTCTACGTCCGCAACAAGGAGAACGCGTGCCGCAAGGCGGGAATGCGCTCGACGCTCATCCGCCTGCCGGAGGACTGCACGCAGGAAACGCTTGAGCGGACCGTCAGGGAGCTCAATGCGGACGAGAGCGTGCACGGCGTGCTGGTGCAGCTCCCGCTGCCCGCGCACCTCGACGAGGCCGCGGTGCTGAGGCTGATTGACCCGGACAAGGATGTGGACGGCTTCCATGCGATGAATGCCGGGCGGCTGATGAGCGGCCAGCCGTGCTTCGTGCCCTGCACGCCGCTGGGCGTGATGAAGCTGATGGAGGCATACGACATCCCCGTGCGCGGGAAGCGCGCGGTGGTCGTGGGCCGCAGCAACATCGTGGGCAAGCCGATGGCGCTGCTGCTGCTGGCGGCAGATGCGACGGTGACGGTGTGCCACTCCCGCACGGAAAATCTGGCGGAGATCACGCGCGGGGCGGATATCCTCGTGGCGGCGGTGGGCAGGCCGAATTTCATCACGGCGGACATGGTGAAGCCCGGCGCGGCGGTCATCGACGTGGGCATCAACCGCGTGGACGGCGCGCTGCTGGGCGATGTGGACTATGCTGGGGTGAGCGAGGTGGCGGG
>JALFHA010000311.1 GCA_022776785.1 Clostridiales bacterium
GACCGATGGGCCCCTGCGGTCCGCGCGGGCCTCTCGGCCCCCTGGGGCCCCGTTCACAGCAGCCTGTGTCGCAGTCGCAGTCGTCGTCGCAATCCCAGTCGCAGCCGCAGTGGTTGCAGGAATCCCAGCCGGAATTCCAGCAGGAGCCGCAGCCATTGCAGGAATTGCAGCCGCAGCCGGAGCGCCCGGAGCCGCAGCCGTTGCAGGAATTACAGGAGTTGCAGGAATTGCAGCCGCAGGAGTGCCCGCAGCGAGAATGAGCGATATAAAACGGCAAGAATGCCACCTGCTTTCTACTGATTTGGGAGAGCTGAAATTTTTCCTCCCGGCATACTCTATGATAAACAGCGTGCGGGTGTGCGCGCCTGAATGAAATGCAGGGAGGCGGGAAAAACGAAAAGATGGGCGGCAGGGCTTTTCATCGCCCTCGTTTTTATGTATAATCATCTTGGGGCAATGGCGCAGGGGGAGACCAGCGCCAAAGCGGCCTGCGTGCTGGAGCTGGAGACGGGGCGCGTCCTCTTCGCCTTCAATGAAAACAGCCGCCTGCCGATGGCCTCCACAACCAAGGTCATGACGGCGCTGCTGGCGATCGAAAACGGCAGCCCCGGGGACAGCGTGACCTGCTCGGCAAACGCCTACGGCGTGCCCGGCACGACCATCTATCTGACAGAGGGCGAGACGCTGACGCTGCGCGAGATGCTGCTGGGGCTGATGCTCGTCAGCGGCAACGACGCGGCGGTGGCGATTGCCGAGCACATCGGCGGCTCGGTCGGGCAGTTTGTGGCGATGATGAACGCGCGAGCCCGGGAGCTGGGCGCGGTGAATACGCACTTCGCCAATCCCCACGGCCTGCCGGACGACACGCATGTGACGACGGCGCTCGACCTGGCGCGCATCGCGCGGGCGGCCATGCAGAACGAGGAATTCCGGACGCTCGTCTCCACGACGGACACGCAAATCCCGTGGGCGGGGCGCTCGCATCCGCGCCAGCTCCACAACAAGAACCGCCTGCTGACGAGCTATCCCGGTGCGACGGGCGTTAAGACGGGCTATACCAGCCGGGCGGGGCGCTGCCTCGTCTTCGGCGCGAGCCGCGACGGCATGGAGCTGGTGGGCGTGGTGCTCGGCTGTCCGGACTGGTTTGACGAGGCGGAGCGGCTGCTCGACGGGTGCTTTGACACCTACACGATGACGCGCCTGCTCGGGCCGCTGGAGAGTGCCGGAAGCATCGCCGTGACCGGCGGCAGGAAGGAGAGCGTCTCCCTGTGCCTGATGCGCGAGCTGTGCGTGCCCCTTGCCGAGGGCGAGAGCGCGCAGATCGTGCTCGACGTGCCGCAAAGCGTCGCCGCGCCGGTCTATCCGGGGATGCATATCGGCACGGCGAGCCTCGTGGTTGGCTCGCAGGTGCTCGCTCAGAGCGAGGTTGTGGTCAGCGAGCGCGTGGACAGCAAAAAACTGACGCTCGACGTGCGCCGCGTGATGCGGCGCTGGATATGGCTCTCGCCGTGACGGCGGGGCAGAGAAAGAGATCAAGCCGGAGGAACAGAACGATGAGGCTTCAAAAATACATGGCAATGTGCGGCGTAGCCGCCAGAAGAAAGTGCGAGGAGATTATCGCCAGCGGTCGCGTGGCGGTCAACGGCGAGATCATCTCGCAGATGGGCGCGCAGGTGGAGGAGGGTGACCGCGTGACGGTCGACGGACAGCTCATCACGCCCGAGGAGCGCAAGCGCTACATCCTCTACCACAAGCCCGCGGGCGAGGTGACGACCGTCAGCGACGACAAGGGGCGCGAAACGGTGATGGATCGCTTCGCCGGCATGGACGTGCGCCTGTATCCCGTCGGGCGGCTCGACTATGACAGCGAGGGGCTGCTGCTTTTAACCAACGACGGCGAGCTGGCGCAGCGCCTGACGCACCCGAGCTGCGAGGTGGACAAGACGTATCTGGCGCGCGTGACGGGCAACCCCAGCGGGGAGGCGCTCGAGCGCCTGCGCCGGGGCGTGTTCATGGAGGGCGACGAGCGGCGCACCTATCCGGCGGATGTGCGCGTCGTGCGCGACGAGAGCCTGTACTCCGACGTGCTGGTGACGATCCATGAGGGACGCAACCGGCAGGTGCGCCGGATGTTTGACGCGGTCGGGCACCGCGTGCTGCTGCTGCGGCGCGTGCGCTTCGGACCGCTCGAGCTGGGCGCGCTGCGGCGCGGCGAGTGGCGCGAGCTGACGGAGGAGGAAATCGCCCGGCTCAAGGCGCTGTGAATCAGGAGAAGGATTTCAGAAAGCACAGAGGTGACAGCCATGAAAAGCGATTTGACCTGTCCGGTTGAGGTGGTCAGCGTCCGCATCCGGCAGGAGACCCCGGCACAGGACGGCGCGGAAAAGACGCCGCTGCTGTGCGTGATCGAGTTTTTTAACCTTTCCGAGAAGGTCATCGACAGCATCCAGATGAACATCATCTGCTACGACGCGCAGGATGCGCGCATCGGCGGGCGGCTGGTGCGCGCGACGGCGCGCGGCGAGGGGCGGGCGCGCTTTTCGGGCGCGTTTGCGCCCGACCGCGTGGAGGGCGTGGCGCGTGTGGACGCCTCGGTGGAGAAGGTCTGGTTTCAGGACGGCGTTGTCTGGCGGCGCGAGGAGCGCAACGTGCGCGAATACACGCCCAACGCGCTGCCGGAGGGGCGCGAGCTCGACCGGCTGCGCGCGGTGGCTGGGCCGGATGCGGCGGGCTATGCGCGCGAGGACGACATCGTGTGGATGTGCGTCTGCGGGCGGGCGAACCCCACCAGCGACGACCGCTGCCGCCGCTGCCAGCGGGAGCGCGAAGCGGTGCTCCGGGATTACTCCTTTTCAGCCATCGATTCGACCGTGGGCCGCAGGGAGCGCGAGCTGGAGCGCCAGACGATGGACACGCTTCGCCGCAGCAGCGAGGAGACGGCCCGGCAGATGACCGAGCAGCAGAGGCGCGCGAAGAAGCGCCGCCGCCGCGTGACGGCGGTCGTCGTGCTGCTGGCGGTGGTGGCCGTGGCTCTGGCGGCGCTGCGCTGGGGCATGCCTGCCGCGGCCTGCCTGTGGGCGCAGCGCGAGCTGGAAGGCGGACAGGCCGCCGATGCGAAGGCGCTTTTCGAGTGGGTGGACGGCTACTGGCCGGGCTTCATGGATGCCGATTTGCGCGCGCAGGACGCTGAGCGCGCCATCATCGAGGGCCTGATGAGCGTGGGCACGGACGAGACGCTTGCGCAGGCGGCGGAGCGCGCCGCGGCGCTTGAGACAGAGGACGCGCCTCAGCTGTACGAGCAGGCAGTGCTTGCGCGCGCATCGCTG
Organism: Clostridiales bacterium; assembly: GCA_022776785.1. Taxonomy (GTDB): domain Bacteria; phylum Bacillota; class Clostridia; order Christensenellales; family Aristaeellaceae; genus Ventricola. The sequence goes on from JALFHA010000311.1 coordinate 3,327, forward strand.
GCGGAGACGGCGGGCGATTATGCGCAGGCCGAGCTGCTGCTGGGTCAGCTTGGCAGCAGCGAGACGGCCAATGCGCGCAGGCTTTCGCTGTGCTACCGGATTGCGCTGGAGGCGGAGAAGGCGACGGACTACGCTACGGCCATCGAGCGCTATGCGGCGCTGGGCGATTATGAGGATGCCGCGCAGCGGCGGGAGGAATGCCTTCTGCTCTATGGGCGCCAGCTCATGCGCGCGGGACGCTTTGCCGAGGCGGAGGCGCAGCTGCTGCTGGTCTCCGGGCGCAGCGAGGTGCTTGCGCTGATTCGCCAGTGCCGCTACGCGCAGGGCGTTGAGGCGCAGGAGGCAGGGCGCTATGCCGAGGCGGCGGAGCTGCTGGAATCGCTGGGCGTATACGAGGATGCGGAGACGCGCGCGCGCCAGTGCCGCTACACCCTGGGCATGGACGCGCTGGAGGCGGGCGACCTTGAGACGGCCGCCGAACAGCTCCGTCTGGCCGAGAGCTACGAGGATGCGAAGGAGCGCTTTGCGGACGTAGCGCTGACGCTGGGCTCCGCCGCGATGACGGCGGGGGACTACGCGCGGGCGGCGCAGTGGTTCAGCCAGCTCGACCAGCAGGGCGAGGGCGGAGAGCTCTGGCGCGAGGCGGTGTACGCCTATGCGCAGGCGCTGGAGGCGCAGGGCCGCGCGCAGGACGCGGTCAGGCAGTATGCGCTGCTGGGCGATTATGAGGAGGCGCTGGAGAGGCTGCGCGCCATCGAATACCAGCTTGCGCTTGAGGAGATGGAGAGCGACCCGGAGGGCGCGCTGGCGCGCTTTGAGGGCCTGGGCGACTACAAGGATGCCGCCGCTCAGGCGAGGGCCTGCCGCTATGCGCTGGCGGAGCAGAGCCATGCCGAGGGCGATCTGCGCGCGGCCATGGAGCGCTTTGAGGCGCTGGGCGACTATGAGGACAGCGAGGCGCAGGCGCTGCGCAGCCGTTATGCGCTGGCGGGGGAGCTGCTCAGCGCGCAGCGCTATGACGAGGCCGCGGTGCTCTACGAGGGCTGCGGGGCGTATCTGGATGCGGAGGACAGGGCCATGCGCGCGCGCTACGATGCGGCGGCAGCGCTGGAGGAGGATGGGCAATACCGCGAGGCGGCGCGCGCATTTGCGGCGCTGGGCAGCTATGAGGATGCCAAGCTGCGCACGGAGCGCTGTGAGGACGCGTGGCTGGGCGATGCCTACGCCTCGGCGCGGCTGGATATGGAGCTGGGCGATTATGAGAGCGTGATGGAGGATTTGGAGGATGTGTGGCAGGAGGAGCTGCCCGGGCGCTATGCGCAGATTCCGGAGCTGATGGAGCAGGCGTGCCTTAGCAGGGCGAAGGAGCTCATCGCGCAGAGGCGTCCGCTGGACGCGCTGCCCGTGCTCGAGCGCATCCCGGACAGCGCCAATGCGCAAAAGCTGCTGGACGCCTACGTCTACCAGATCATCGGCCGCTGGAAGGACACGAGGGGGCGCGAATATGTGTTCCGCCGCGACGGAAGCTGCTCCATCGACGGGCAGGAGGGCTATTTCAGCGGCAGCGATTACGACATCGCCGTCGGCGATGCGCCGTATCCCACGCAGGCGGCGTATGGCGTCATCAGCCTCAAAAAGGGCGTGCTCACGCTCAAGGAGGTGCAGTCCGGCTCGACGCTGCGGCTGACCTATCTCGGTGAACCGACGGAGCGCGCACAGGAGCCGCAGGAGGCGGCGGATGGCACATCCGCAGAGGCGGCTCAGGACGAAAACGGCGCGTCCGCAGATGCGCAGGAGTAGGAATAAGGCATGAAAAAGAGGGATATTGTGCTCATCGCGCTGCTGCTGGCCGCGGCGCTCGCGCTGTATTTCGGCGCGCAGCTGCTCGGCGCGGATGAGGTCAGCAGCGTGGTTGTCACCATTGACGGCGCGGAGGTGCTCAGAAAGCCTCTGGCCGTCAACGACAGCTACGAGATCCGCCAGGACGACGGCTCGGTGAATGTCATTGCGGTGGAAAACGGCGCGGTCTACATGAAGGAAGCCAACTGCCGCGACGGGCTGTGCGTGCAGCAGGGCAGGATGCGAAGCGCCGCCAAGACGATTGTCTGCCTGCCTCACAAGCTGGTGGTGACGCTCAGTGGCGAGCCCGCGCAGCAGGAGGACGAGGATTTGGATGTGATTATTTCATGATCAACCCGGCAAAGGCATGGCTGGAGGATGCCCGCCGCGCGCCCGATACGCGCCATGTGGACACCTGCGACGGTCTGCGCGCGCTGGCGATACTGATTATCGGCTGGTTCCACATCTGGCAGCAGTCGTGGCTGTTCCCGGATTTTATGCTCTTTGGGCGGCACTACAGCCTTGACCCGCTGGTGCGCTCGGGCTACATCTGGGTGGATGCGATGATCCTCATCAGCGGCTTCTGCCTGTACCTGCCGTGTGTGCGCGCGCGCGAGGAGGGCGGCGCGTTGCCGGATACGGCGGACTTCTACGCTCGCCGCCTGATGCGCATCGAGCCGTCGTATCTGCTGACGCTGGCGGTGATGAGCGCCGTTGCGCTGGCGACGGGGGCCTATGCCAGCGGCGGGGCGTTTGCGCGCGATCTGCTTTCGCACCTGACCTATACGCACACGTTCTTCTATGAGAGCTACTACGCCACCAAGCTCGGCGGCACGCTCTGGACGCTGGCGATCGAGATGCAGTTTTACCTGCTCTTCCCGCTGCTGGCGCGCGCGTTCATGCGTATGCCCGCGACGACGCTGGCCGCGATGGTCGGCATTTCGCTGGCCTTCCGGGGCTTTGTGGCGGCGAATGTTTCGGATGTGTCGATGCTCTTTAACCAGCTCCCGGCGTATCTGGACACGTTCGCGCTGGGCATGGGTGCGGCGGCGCTGCATGTGCGGCTTTCCAGACTGCGCCGCGGGCCGGCTGTACGCGTGCTCTGCTCGCTTGCCAGTCTGCTGATTTTCGCGCTGCTCTGGCGCGTAGCGAAAAGGCAGGCATCCTGCGGCAGTGTGGAGGCCATTCGTCTGGGGCAGATGGCCAACCGGCTGACCATCGGCCTGCTCGTCGCGGCGCTGCTGCTGACGACGGCCAACGCGGGGCTGCTGCTGCGCAGGCTGCTTTCCAATCCGCTGACGCGGCTGATCTCATCCGTCTCGATGCAGTTCTACATCTGGCATCAGACGCTGGCGGTGTGGCTCGTGCAGTACCGGGTGATTCCCAGCCAGTCACCCACGCCCAACTACGATGGGGAGCTTTCCTGGCAGCTCGCTTATACGGCGGCGTGCTTTCTGGGCGCGCTGGCGCTGGCGGCTGCGCTGACCTATGGGTTTGAAAGACCTGTGTCGAGGTGGCTTGCAAAGAAATGGGGAAACAGGCGCGAAGCGGGGAAGGGAGTCTGAGGGATGATGTCCCTCAGGCGGGTTTCAGGGCGGCAGCCCTGATGTAAATCCTGTTGCGAAGCGAGTTAGCAAAGCAGTCAGGGAGCGAAGCGAGGCCTGACGGTGAGTTGAGGATGAACCTACGGGGAAACCGGAAGCAATGTTTTGCTCTGTAAGTCCTTCTGCAAAGCTCCGGACTCGGTCGCAAAGCAGCGGGACTTATATCACTTGGTCGGAAATGCAACCGGCATCATGCCGGTTTTATCGAAGAATTGCATTACAGTCTTTCGTTTGTGATGCAACCGGCATCATGCCGGTTTTGAAAGAAAAGGAAAGGAAACCACGATGCTGCATATCGGCTGCCATCTCTCCTGCTCAAACGGCTATCTGGCGATGGGCAGGCAGGCGCTCGCGCTTGGCGCGGACACCTTTCAGTTTTTCACGCGCAATCCGCGCGGGGGTTCGGTGAAGCCCTTTGACGAGGCGGATGCGCAGGCGCTCGTGGCGCTGATGCGCGAGCACGGCTTTGCGCCCGTCGTGGCGCATGCGCCCTATACGCTCAACGCCTGCGCCGCGGAGGAGAGCATCCGCGATTTCGCGCGCCGCACGATGCGCGAGGATCTCGAGCGGCTGGAGCATCTGCCCGGCGCGATGCTCAACTTCCACCCCGGCAGCCATGTGAAGCAGGGTGCGGAGACTGGCGTGCGGCTGATCGCGCAGCTGCTTGACGAGGTGCTCACACCCGACGTCCATACGCCCGTGCTGCTGGAGACGATGGCCGGCAAGGGCAGCGAGGTCGGGCGCAGCTTTGAGGAGCTGCGCGCCATCATGGATACGTCAAAGTGCGGCGGCCGGCTGGGCGTGTGTCTGGATACCTGCCATGTGTGGGATGCGGGCTATGACGTCGTGACGGCGCTTGACGATGTGCTTGCTGAGTTTGACCGGGTGATCGGCCTTGACCGGCTGAAGGCCATCCACATCAACGACAGCAAGAACCCGATGGGGAGCCGCAAGGACAGGCATGAGCGCATCGGCGAGGGGACGATTGGCCTCGACGCGTTCGCGCGCATCGTCAGGCACCCGGCGTTGCGGGGCCTGCCCTTCGAGCTGGAGACGCCCAACGAGCTGGAGGGCTATGCGCGGGAAATTGCGCTGCTGCGCACACTGGCTGAGGAGGCGGGGGAATGAGCGAAATCAGGACGGTGGGCATCATCGGCCTCGGCGCGCTGGGCGTGCTCTTTGGCGAGCGGCTGCTGACGGGCGGCGCAGATGTGCGCATTATCGCGGATGAGGCGCGCGCGGCGCGCTATCGCCGCGAGGGCGTGACCTGCAACGGCAGACCTGTTCCGTTTGGCTATGTCACGCCGGATCAGGCCGCGCCGGTCGATCTGCTGCTCTTTGCGACCAAGGAGGGCGGCCTGCGCGGCGCGATGGAGACGGCAGCGGGCTTTGTGGGCGAAAGCACGCTGCTGCTCTCGTTGCTCAACGGCGTGAGCAGCGAGGAGGAGCTGGCCGCGCGCTTTGGCTGGAAAAATGTGCTGTGCTGCACGGCGCAGGGCATGGATGCTGTGAAGGTTGGCCCGGCGCTGACCTATGCGCACGCGGGCACGCTGGTGCTGGGCGAGCGCGAGCCGGGGGAAATCACGCCGCGGGTGCGCACTGTCGCGGATTTTCTGCGTGCGCACGGCGTGGCGGCGGAGGCCGTGCCCGACATGGTTCGCAGGCAGTGGGGCAAGCTGATGCTCAACGTCGGCGTGAATCAGGCGGTCATGGTCTTTGAGGGCGATTACGGCACGGTGCAGCGCCCCGGCAGGCCGCGTGAGGTGATGCTCGGCGCGATGCGCGAGGCGCAGCAGGTGGCCGCGCTGGAGGGCTATCCCATATCGGACGCCGAGTTTGAGGGCTGGGTAGCGCTGGTGGATTCGCTTTCGCCCGCGGGTAAGCCGAGTATGCGCCAGGACGGCGAGGCGTACCGCAAAAGCGAGGTGGAGCTCTTCGCCGGCACGGTGCTGCGGCGGGCGGAAAAGCACGGCCTTGACGTGCCCGTCAACCGCTGGCTCTACGAGACGGTGAAGCGAATGGAGGCCGCCTACTGAGCGCAGGAAAGCCGCCGCGCGGGGTCGATTGCTCTCCCCGGCACGCGGCGGCTCCCTATCGGAAGGAGAGGATGGGTGGCATCCCGCCCGGAATTCCCTGTGCCGGGCGGAAGCCATCCTGACGATGGCAGACGCTGTGCGGCAGGGCGGCGCGGTTTTTTCCGCGCCCTCCGGTCTGCGGCTCTGTCGCCGCAGCCCCTTCGCGCCTTATCATGCCCGGGCGTGGGAAAAGCATACGCGCCATATGCGAAAAAGTTTTGAAGATTTCGCAGGAAAAAAGAGGAATTGCACGCCTGACGGAGAATTACCATAAAACCGGCATGATGCCGGTTGCAAGCCCTCCGAAGTGATGTAAGTCCCCGTTGCTTTGCGACCGAGTCTGAAGCTTTGCAGAAGGACTTACTGAGTAAACCGGCATGATGCCGGTTGCATCACCGACCAAGAGATGCAAGTCCTGTTGCTTTACGGTCGAGGCCGAAGCTTTGCGGAAGGACTTACTGAGTAAATAGGACTGCCTGTGCTCTGTGCACGGGCGCTCTTTTTATAATCGGGAAAGATTGCCCCGCCTAACAGCGGGGCGTGAAGGACAAATGCAATCAAGGCAAGGAAGTGTGCGCTATGCTGATTGAAATGATCGAAAAGCGAATCCCCAACCATGAAAACGTGCGCGACGAGCGCGTCCGCAGCGCCTATGGCAAGGCGGCGAGCTTCGTGGGCATCGGCTGCAACGTGCTGCTGTTCGCCGGCAAGCTGCTGGTGGGCACGCTCAGCGGCTCGGTGTCCATCACCGCAGACGCCGTCAACAACCTGTCGGACGCCTCCTCAAGCGTGGTGAGCCTGCTGGGCTTCAAGATGGCCGACAAGCCCGCCGATGCGGAGCATCCCTACGGCCATGGGCGCTATGAATACCTCTCCGGCCTGATGGTCGCCGTGATGATTCTCGTCATCGGCGTCGAGCTGCTCAAGAGCAGCATCGAGAAGATTCTCTCGCCCACGCCGGTGATCTTCAGCTGGGTGACGGTGGGCGTGCTCGCCGCCTCCATCGCCGTCAAGCTCTGGATGGCGATGTTCAACCGCACCATCGGCAAAAAGATCGACTCGCAGACGCTCGCGGCCACCGCCGACGACAGCCGAAACGACGTCATCTCTACCAGCGCCGTGCTGCTTGCGACGATCCTCGCCCACTTCACCGGGCTGACGCTCGACGGCTACATGGGCGTCGCCGTGGCGGTGTTCATCCTGTTCAGCGGCTTCGGGCTCGTCAAGGACACCATCGACCCGATGCTCGGCTCCGCCCCCTCGGAGGAGGAGGTCAGCGCCATCCGCCGCAAGATCATGACCTACCCCGGCGTGCTGGGCACGCACGACCTCATGGTGCACGACTACGGCCCCGGCCGCCAGTTCGCCAGCGTCCATGTGGAGATGGCCGCCAGCGAGGATCCGCTCGTCAGCCATGACGTGATTGACAACATCGAGCGGGATTTCCTGCACGATGAAAGGCTGCACCTCGTCGTCCACTACGACCCGGTCGTGACCGATGACCCCCGTGTGCCCGTCATGCGCGCGTTTATCGCGGAGATCGCCGCAGGGCTGCATCCCAGGATGACGATTCACGACCTGCGCATGGTGCCGGGCAACACGCACACCAACATCGTCTTTGACTGCGTGGTGCCCTTCGACATGACGATGGACGAGGGCGAGATCCGCCGCCGCATCAGCGAGGCGGTCGCCGCGCAGTATCCCAACTACTACTGCGTGATTACCACGGAGCGCAGCTTCGTCGGACAGAAGAAATAAGCGCAGGGCCGCTTCCCTCTCCCCGGCGGGGAGGGAGGACGGCCTGCTTTTCGCGCATCCGGCAAACGGCGCTTGCAAACGGGGAGCTTCTATGGTATGCTACTGTTCTGGAGTGAAAGGCCTGCGGAAAAGTGCCGCAGGCAGCGACGAGTGCTTTGGCGGGAGGCCGGTATGAAGCAGGGGAGACTTGAGGATCGGCTGCAAATGCGCAGGCTGCCGACGGATGACACGGCGCAGTACAATGCGCTGCTGAGATACGCGTTTCAGGTGACGGACAGCGAGCTCGCCTCGCTGGGCTGGAACCAGAAGGAGATGGAAAAATCCAAAAAGCCCGTGCTGCGCAAAACGGAGTCCTTCGGCTGGTTCGATGGGGACAAGCTCGCCTCGCAGATCAGCGTCTACCCGATGCAGGTCAACCTGTTCGGGACCATGTACAAAATGGGCGGTGTGACCGGCGTGGCAACCTATCCCGAATACACCGGGCATGGGCTGATGAGCAGGCTGATGAAGCAGGCGCTTGACAACATGCGCGAAAACCACCAGAGCGTCTCCATGCTCTTTCCGTACCTGATCCCTTACTACCGGCGCAAGGGCTGGGAGATCGTCTCGGACAAGATGACCTACACCATCAAGGACACGCAGCTCCCCAAGCGCCGGAAGGTCGGCGGCATGGTGGAGCGCGTGACCATCGACAACGAGGATATCCGCCGCGTGCACGACGCCTTCACCAAAATGCGCCACGGCGCGCTCAAGCGCAACGAGCTGGAGTGGGAGGAATACTGGCGCTGGGAGGCGGACGACGTGCTCGTGGCCGTGTATTACGACGCACAGGAGGAGCCCAAGGGCTATCTGGTCTACTACATCGCCAACGACGTGTTCCGCATCAAGGAGCTGGTGACGATCAACCAGGAGGCGCGCCACGGCCTGTGGAACTACATCTCCGCCCATTTCTCGATGATCGACAAGGTGGTGGGCAACAACTACACCAACGAGCCGATGGCCTTCCTGCTGGAGGACAGCGAGATTCAGGAGGAGATTGAGCCGTACATCATGGCGCGCATCGTGGATTTTGAGGAGTTCATCCGGCAGTATCCATTTGACATCATCTCAATCCACGACGACCTGCATTTCGTCATCGACGACCCGATGATGGACTGCAACTGCGGCGATTTCTCCCTGCGCTGGGACAAGGAGGGCAACACCATCATCGAGCGCGGCGGCACGCACGGCGAGCTGGTGCGCTGCGATATCCAGACGCTGACGGCGATGTTCTACGGCTACAAGCGCCCCACCTACCTTAAGCGCGTGGAGCGCCTGCGCGCGGGAGATACTGCTGTGCGCATCCTGGAGGACATCATCCCCATCGAGCAGCCGTATTTTTCGGATTACTTCTGATACGGTTTTATTGTCAAAGCTGGAATTAATGCGCGAAGCGAAGAAGGGAGTTTGAGGGATGAAATCCCTCAAGCAGGTTTGGAGCCGCAACCTGCCGCCGCCTGTGGCGGAATCAGGCAGGCGAAGGCTGGAAACCGCAAGGAGCGCCTTTGGCGCGACTATGCGGGTTTC
>JALFHA010000354.1 GCA_022776785.1 Clostridiales bacterium
CCTGCTCTGAAACTGCTTTTTCTTTTGAACAATAAGGGAACATTGGGCTGCCGCCCAAACCTGCTTGAGGGATTTCATCCCTCAAACTCCCTTCTTCGCTTCGCGCTTATATTCGAGCTTTTAAGTGCAAGACAGTATCAGGCGCGCATGAGATAGCCGCCGTCCGTCTTCTTAAATACGGCCTCGCGCCCGGCGTGGTAGGCGCCCACGGCAGCGTGCAGCATACAGATGCCCCTGTCCAGCGGCGCGTACTTCTTGTAGAGCACGCTGCGCTCGAGAATCGACACGCCCGAGGTGTTGGCCTCAAGCTTCCACGGCTGCATGTTCATCGCGCTGGGCGCAAGCCGCGCGGCCAGCACCGCATCCTTCTGCCATGCGCCCAGCTCTGCGAGCTGCGCCTCGCTCATGCCGCACACCTTTTCAAGCGGCGCGCGCTTGGGCGCAAACGCAGGGAACACCGCCTTGCCGATGGCGATGACACAATGCACCGCCTCGTCGCTCTGCAAATTCACATTGCGGCTGATGACATCGGGATAATACCCCGCCCCCAGCCAGCAGGTGCCCAGCGCCATTGCCGTGGCCTCGAGCACGAGCGCCTCGCCCATGTAGCCCTCCAGCTCCATCGGCGTGCCCTTCTTGGCGACGATCACGGCATACACGTCCGTCCCCTTCACGTTGCTGCCGCGCAGGCCCGGACCCTTGAACATGCGCACGGTGATGCCCTGCCAGCTCAGCTTGCGGCAGAGCACGCCCAGCCTGTCAAGCTGCTCCTTATCCGGCGCGCCGGTGTAGCTGCGCACGGAGCTGCGCTGATACAGCGCGTCATACCAGTTCTTTTCCAGCTTCAATTCAAACATGTTGCTTCGCTCCCCATCCGCGGCCTTGCCGCGCTGATGCGTCAATATTCGCTCACGGTATACTTTATCACGTTTTCCCCCGGTCTGTCAACGGAAACCGACGTGCGGCCAGCCCGCAGACGAAAGCGGCGGCCCTGCATCGCTGCGGGCCGCCGAGGGCTTTGCTGTTACGCCTTTTGGGTCAGGGACGCCACAAAGCGCGCAATGCGCTCCACGCCCTTGTCGATGTTCTCCATCGAGGTGGCGTAGCTCATCCGGCAGAAGCCCTCCGTGCAGAAGGCCTTGCCCGGCACGATGGCCACGTCCGCGTGCTCGAGAAGCTGCGCCGCGAAGGTCATCGAATCGGTGATTTCCACGTCGCCGTCGTACAGGCCGAATACACCGCTCACGTCCATCATCGCGTAGAACGCGCCCTTGGGCATCATGCAGCGGATTCCCTCGATGGCGTTGAGCCGCGCGACGATATGCCTGCGGCGCTCGTCGTAGGCCGCGCGCATGGCCTCGATCTCCGCCTCGCCCTGCGGCGCGGTCAGCGCGCGCACGGAGGCATACTGCGCAATCGAGTTGCTGCCGCTGGCAATCTGGCTCTGCAGGCTGCCCATCGCCTTGCTGATAGCCAGCGGCGCGGCGGTATAGCCGATGCGCCAGCCGGTCATCGCATAGGCCTTGGACATGCCGTTGATCGTGATCGTCTGGTTGTAGATGTCCTCGCCGAGCGACGCGATGGAGACATGCTCCTCGCCGTCGTAGATCAGCTTCTCGTAGATTTCATCGGAGACGACATAGAAGCCCTTCTCAACCGCCAGCGCCGCGATGTCCTCAAGCTGCGCGCGGTTCCACACGCAGCCATTGGGGTTGTTGGGAGAGTTGAGAATCAGCGCCTTAGTCCGCTCCGTGACGTAGGGAGCCAGATCGCACGCCTCCGTGACGAAGCCCTTCTCCGGGCTGCCCTCGACCAGCACGGGTACGCCCCCGGCGATGCGCACCATCTCCGGATAGGAAACCCAGCACGGTGTCGGAATGAGCACCTCGTCGCCCGGGTTGAGAATGGCGGCGAATGTCTCGTACAGCGAAGCCTTCGCGCCGTTGGAGACGACAATCTGCGCCGGCGTGTAGTGCAGGCCGTTGTCGCGCAGCAGTTTGTCGCAGATTGCGCGGCGCAGGTCCATCGTGCCGCTGGCGGGGGTATACTTGGTCAGCCCCATGTCAAGCGCCTCATGCGCCGCGTCGCGGATATAGGCGGGTGTGATGAAATCCGGCTCACCGGCGCAGAACGACACGACGTCGCGCCCGCCGGCACGCATCTCCTTGGCCTTGGCGTCGATGGCCAGCGTCGGGGACGGGGATATGGCAGCGCACATGCGCGAGATTTCAAGAGACACGATGAACTCCTCCTTTGGATTGGCAGCAAAATGAATTCATGAGCTATTATACGCCCATTTTCCACTTCTTGCAATCGCAAAAATGCCTTTTTTTCGGGTTTTTTGCTATCTGGATTGCACGATATTCTTTGAATTCCTGCAAAACATGGGTTTTTCTTCTCCGGCCTCTTTCCTGCCGGGCCCGGCATTTCTGCCCGTCTGGGCGTTTTTCTTTGAAGAAACCCTTGCCATATCAGTCATTTTGCGCTATGATAGGATTGGTTTCAGCTATGTACATAAGACAGATTTCAGAAGCTATCATTCAGTATCATTTTTTGGAGGTGTTCGCTTTGCATCGCATTGCCAAAGGAATTCTGGCTTCGGCGATGGCGCTCTCTCTGCTGGGCGGCATGGCCGCCGCGGAGGAATCCTACTACCTTGAGCTGCCCAGCAAGGGCATCACGACCAGCACGAAGATCACCGTGGATGTGCCAGATGAAAACGAGGCCGTGGACGGCATCAACCCCATCACCGGCGAAACTTGGTACGGCAATTACACGCCGATTCTCGTCAACATCGATTCCCATCCCGACGCGCTGCCGCATTGGGGCGTGTCCTCTGCCGACCTGATCTATGAGATGCCGATTCAGAGCGACGGCTCGACCCGCAGCCTTGCCTTGTTCATGGGCGATATTCCCTCCTATGCAGGACCCGTCCGCTCCGGCCGCGTGATGATGGCTCAGCTTCGTGAGATCTGGGGCGGCGCGTGGGTCTTCTACGGCGAGCAGAACTGGTATACCGGCGTCAACACCGTCGTGGACGTGAGCGATTGGGCGCTGAGCATCCACAAGGATGCGCGCCAGAAGGGCCGCTGGGTCTTCCCCTTCATCGCCGGCCACGAGGGCAATTACCAGTCCCTCTTCCACCGCGAGCATGACGGCAACCATGTCGCGCCGCATGACGTGCAGATCGACCTGAAGGCCGTGCAGGCGCTGTTCACCTCCGAGCCGGAGATGCACCCGTTCCTCTTTACGGAGGAGGGGCTTGACCACGGCACGGATGTCTCCAGCATCACCATCGAGTACAAGACGACCAAGCCCGCCTATGTCTCTTCCTATTACTATAACGAGATGACCGGCCTGTATGACCGGTACCGCAACGGCGAGCCCTATTATGACGCGAACAACGGCATGGACACCGCCTTTGCCAACGTGATCGTGCTCCGCACGAACGTGAGCTGGTACAACGGCGCGCCGGAGCGTCCGGTCATTCAGTTCTACGGTCAGGGCACCTGTGAGATCTTCCAGAACGGCAAGTATATCCGCGGCACCTGGGTGCGTACCGACAGCAGCAAAAACGCCGATGAAACCAAGTCCCTCCCCTATCGCATGATCTTCCTTGACGACAACGGCGAGGAGCTGCCCATGAAGGTCGGCAAGACGTTCATCCAGGTCGTCAACAACGATCAGCCCGTTCTCATCACCTCCGGCTCCAAGGTGGAGGGCGCCGTGGCGCAGGCCACGCCGGTTCCCACGGCGACGCCCGAGCCCACCCGCACGCCCAAGCCCACCCGCACGCCGAAGGCCGGCAGCGCGACGCCCGCCCCGGTCATCGAGGATACGGCTGAGGATGAGGACATCTCCTTCGGCGGCTGATTTCTCTCAGAAAATGAATACGCCCCGCTCGGACATCGGCAGACGTCCGGGCGGGGCTTTTTGGTATTCTGATTCAGTGCTTTATCCGGCGTCTTGCCGGGGGCTCACGCGCTCTCCTTCATGCTCAGCCTGTCCGCGACCAGCGCGATGAATTCCCCGTTGGTCGGCTTGTCCTCCAGTGAGCACACGTTCTTGCCGAACGCCTCGTCGAGCGCCTCGATGCGTCCGCGGTTCCATGCGACCTCGATGGCGTGGCGGATGGCCCGCTCCACCTTGCTTGACGTCGTGCCAAAGCGCCGCGCGATGCCCGGGTAGAGCTCCTTAGTGATGCGGCTGGTCAGCTCGGGATTCTCCATGACCATGCGCACGGCCTCGCGCA
>JALFHA010000361.1 GCA_022776785.1 Clostridiales bacterium
AGGAAGCGCGAATGTGCGGAGGGTTCCCAAGTCAGCGGCCTCGGTTAAGAACGGACGAAGCCAAAGCCAAGAGAACGACGGACTGCACAAGCCCTTGACAGAATTCCGGTGACAATGGCGAAAGGGATCCACCTGTTCCCAAACCGAACACAGAAGTTAAGCCTTTCAGCGCCGATGGTACTTGCCTGGAGACGGGCCGGGAGAGTAGGACGTTGCCGGATTCCACAAAGGAAAGCACCCCACGGATGTGGGGTGTTTTCCTTTGTGGAGCTGAGATGCTGCTAACGCTCCCGGCCTGTCTTCATGTGAGTGCGTACATTGTACTTGGCTAGGTTTTCGCTCGCGCGCGCCCAGTGGGCGAAGTAGCGCGAGCGGAAACGGCCGGGAGAGTAGGACGTTGCCGGATTCCACAAAGGAAAGCACCCCACGGATGTGGGGTGTTTTCCTTTGTGGGGCTGAGATGTTGCTAACGCTCCCGGCCTGTCTTCATGTGAGTGCGTACATTGTTCTTGCTTAGGTTTCCATCCACGCGCCGCCTGTGGGACCGCAGCCTGCCGCCGCCTGTGGCGGATGCAGGCAGGCGGAGCGTCGGGAATCGCAAGGAGCGTGCAAGGCTCGCGACTATACGAGTTCCCCGGACCGAAACAGCGCGGGCGGAAACGGCCGGGAGAGGTTGACGTTGCCGGATTCCAAACAGGAAAGGGACGTCTCACTAAGAGGCACTCCTCTTTCCTTTTTGAGGCAGGATATGCTTTGGTAAACAGAAAGGGATCGCCATGCTATGAATTGATCAACATATCCTTGAATTCAATTGTCAGGAAGCTATATTTACCCGTCTCACCATGAATTGTCATAACGTCCATTCTATATCCTTCTTCAGTAACATTGATCTCTTCAGCAATCCACCAGGTGTTCTCGATTGCTCCCTCTATCCTTAACTTGGCATCAGTAAATACGATTCTTCTTGACTTAGTATAACTATGCTTGGTGTCCAGAAATAGAACTATATCGTCCTGGGCATATCCTTTTTCAATATGCTGAATCCGAATTATCCGTGCATCGTGGAGAGAAAAAAACTCATCAATGGCATCAGGGAGCATTTTACAAATTGCTTTGAACCTCTCTTCGTATTCGGGAACGGGCAAACACCCATTTTCAAACCAGCATGGCGTAAAGTATTTCATCATTCTTCTCCAAACAAATCATGCACGCTGCTTGACACACACCCCGGCCTTGACAGTGCTCTCACCTTTAGCGCCATGTCTCCTTTTAGCATTCTATACTGATATCTGGTGATGCACTCCTGTGCATGAGGTTTGTCATAGTCATCCGCTGCAAGGCTTCGGCCGCAGGTGCAAAGCTGCAGGGTGCCCGCCGCTCAGCGCGTCAGTGCTGTGTAGCATTCCCTGACGACGGCATAGGCGAGCTTTGGCCTGCGGTACTGATCGACGACGCCCTTGTTGTTCTGCGCCTTCGGACGGATCAGCGCCCATTCCTCGGAGACGGGCACATCGGCAAACTGCCAGATGTACAAGCCCGTCAGGCGATCCCTCGCGCCGAGTGCACGGAGCTGATCGCCGAGAATTTTGGCCTGCCTCTCCTCGCTCCACTTGGGGAGAGCCAGCGGATCATGATAGCCGTAAATCCCGCCCGCCCCGAATTCGGAGAAGAGAATGGGCTTGCCTGCAGCACCGTGTTCGTCCATCCAGGCCATGAGCCTGTCTGCGTAGTTGCCCGGCTCCTCTGTGGTGTACCACTGGGGATAGATGTTGTAGGAGGCGATGTCCACCAGATCAAGGCACACGTCCGTGAAGAACTTGCAGGAGGCGAAGGTCACAGGGCGGTGTGCATCCAGGCGGTGGAGCAGCGCAATCACATGGTCGTACAGCCCGCGGCCAAACTCCGTGTCGCTCTCGCACTCGTTGAGCAGACCCCAGGTGTAGATGCAGGGGTGGTTGTAGTGCTGTGTCACCATCTCCGTCGCGCTTGCGTCGAGCTGCTCAAGGAACAGCGGCTTGCGCATGATCTCACCGGGTATTGCGCGGGAATGGCACTCCTCCCAGACGAGCAGCCCCAGCTCGTCACACAGATCGAGGAAGCGGGGATCATTGGGATAGTGACAGGTGCGCACGCTGTTGGCGCCCATGTCCATCATCAGATGCAGGTCGTGCATCATGGCGCCGACCGGAACGGCACAGCCCAGTGCGCCATAATCCTCGTGGCGGTTGAAGCCCTTGATAAAGACCTTTTCTCCGTTGAGCAGAATAGATTCGCCCTCCACACGCACAGTGCGGAAGCCCACATGGTCGATGAGGTCGTCTACGGGCTTGCCGTCCGTGAGCAGCTCGCAGCGCATTGTGTAGAGGTGCGCGTCCAGCAGGCGCCAAGGCTGTACGCCGAGACAGCGCAGCGTGAGCACGGCCGTCCGGGTTTCCCCGGCCTGCATCGCGGGCAGCGCGGCCTCGGCATTTTGCCCGGCGAGCGAGATGCGCACGGACGACGCACGGCACTCCGCGGCGGCGCGGATGGTGATGGCGACCTCCGCCTGCCAGATGCCGTCCTCCGCTCAGCTGGGCGTGAAGGCGGCGCGCTCGATGTAGGCGTCGCCGACAAGCTGCGCCTCGACAGGGCGGGTGATGCCGCCGTAGGAAAAGTAGTCGTTGGGAATGTGCAGCGTGGACTGCTCGCCGAAGCTGTTGTTCACCTCGACGGCAAGGGTGTGCTCACCCGCACGCACGGGGATCACCTCGCAGTCAAAGGCGGTAAAGGCGTCATAGTGGCGCCCGATGCTGCGGCCGTCCAGGAGGACGTCCGCCGTATGGCTGACGCCTCCGAAGCGCAGGAGCAAGCGGCCGTCTGCGGGGCAGATGAATGTACGCGTGTAGTGCGCCTTGCCGCGGTAGGCGGCAAGCTGGGGAATCGTCTCCCATGTGCCGGGAACGATGGCGGGAAAGGACCGTCCGTCCGGGATGGACAGCGTCCATACGCCGTCAAGGGGGAGGACGGGACGAAGCTGATGCTCGGCAAAAAGACGCATGATGGTTTTCTCCTTTCGGCCTCTGAGCCGGAGAATAATGGTTGAGTCCAGTTTACAGGAGATGGTGCGGAATTTCAATGGCAAGTGCTGCAAAGAAGAAAAAAAGCCCTACTTTGTACGCGCTGATACTGTCTTGCACTTAAAAGCTCGAATATAAGCGCGAAGCGAAGAAGGGAGTTTGAGGGATGAAATCCCTCAAGCAGGTTTGGGCGGCAGCCCAATGTTCCCTTATTGTTCAAAAGAAAAAGCAGTTTCAGAGCAGG
>JALFHA010000375.1 GCA_022776785.1 Clostridiales bacterium
AGATGGTCAAATGATTGATCAGAATCTGCACACGCATACCACCTGGGACGATGGAAAGAACACCGCGCGGGAGATGATCGAGGCCGCACTTGCGGCCGGAATGACCGCCGTGGGCATCAGCGTGCACAGCCCGACGGGGGAGGCGGACGGCTGGTCGCTCCCGGCGGAGAAGCTGCCGGATTACCGGCGGGAGATGGCCGCGCTCGCGCGGGAATACGCGGGGCGCATCCGCGTTTACTGCGGCGTGGAGTGGGATGTGACCTCGAAGATCGCACTTGCGCCGTTTGATTACGTCATCGGCTCCGTGCACTATCTGCCCATCGAGGGGCATCCGACGGTGGATGACAGCGAGGCCGTTACGGAGCGGTTTCTCTCCGAGGTCTTTCACGGCGATGCGGATGCGGCGGCGGCGATGTACTTTGGCGAGCTTGAGCGCGTCGCGCAGGAACCGGAGGTCGATATCGTGGGCCATTTCGACCTGCTGACCAAGTTCGACGAGCGGCGGGGCTTCTTCAACCCCGACAGCCCCATCTACCGCCGCAGCGCGGAGCGGGCGATGGAGGCGCTCGTCGCGGCGGGGAAGATCTTCGAGGTCAACACCGGCGCGATCAGCCGCGGCTACCGCAAAGCGCCTTACCCGTCGCGGACGCTGCTCACGCGGCTTTGCGAAATGGGCGCTCGCGTCACCGTCAGCGCCGACGCCCATGCCGCATCGGGGATTGCCTGCGCCTTTGACGAGGCCGAGACGCTCCTGCGCGATTGCGGGTTCCGGGAAATCCATGTGCTTGAGGACGGGGGCTTTGTGCCGGCGGCGCTGGGTTGACTGCACAGCTTTTCTAAGCAGGGTGATTGACTTCCCTTTCCTGATGCTGTATAGTGAAGGCAGCAAAGCCCTCGCAAGAGGATGAGGAAGGGTGGCTGCTTATGGGGAAGAAGATCATCTGCCTGCTCGCGCTGCTGGCGCTTGTTTGCCTTGCGCTGCCGGGCGTGGCACAGGAGGAGCGCGTTGCCGCATGGTGCGGCCTTCCGGGGCACTATGTTGGGGACGGGCTCGACCATCACAGGCCGGAGTCGTGCTGGATCACGGGGCACTTTCTGTGCGACGGCCTCAATCACGACAAGGCGGTCTGCGGGGTATTCAAGCACTACAACTGCGACGGCAAGGCGCACGGCAAGGTGAACTGCGGCCAATACGGCCACTGCGCCAGCGACGGCCTGACGCACGAGCCCGCGCCCTGCGGGCTCAGGGAGCACACGCTGTGCGACGGCAGATCGCACGAGCCTGCCGCCTGCGGCGTGGCGGGGCATTATGCCTGTGAGAAGCGCGCGCATACCGGCGCGGTGCTCAGCAAATACTGCGACGCGACGCCGCAGCACAGGGTCTGCGAGGGCGATCCGGAGCACTACTGCGATCCCGCCGAGGGCGGCTGCGGAAAGACATACCGCTGCTCGCAGTCCAATGCGCACACGGCGTGCCGCATGTGCGGCCTGCTCTGGTGCGACCGCTCGCTGGGCGGGCATGAGACGCCCTGCGGCGTCGCCAGCCACAGGCCCTGCGTCTATACGATGAACGGCAAGACCTACAAGCGCTCGGAGCACGAGACATGCGGCTATTGCGGCAAGGGCTACTGCCTGGATATGGCGCACGGCAACGGCATTTGCGTGAAGACATGCCCGCAGTGCGGCGGCCCGGAGCGCTATGGCTGCAACCACTATCAGGAGGATTGCGGTCACTACTGGTGCGTGACAAAGGGGCCGCATCTCTGGTGCGACACATGCCGCAATTACGCCTGCAAAACGCAGTGCGGGCACATCCGGCAGTGACTCGGCTGGAGAAACCGGACAATGCAAACCACCCGAAGGGGTGGTTTCAATTTATCGGCAGCGGGATGCTGTGTCGATCAAGATGGCGCAATACAATCGTGATGAAATCTGCTGACGATCAGCAGTGTCACATGGGGATCAATATCCCGGGAAAGGCGGATGATGATGAATACCGATCGGATTCAGTATTTTTTGTCGATTGCCGAGGAGGGGAGCTTTTCTGCGGCGGCCAAAAAGCATTTTATTTCACAAACAGCCATCAGCCTGCAGATGTCCACACTGGAAAAGGAGATTGGATGCCCACTGTTCATCCGAACGAAAGCCGGAGCGGAGCTTACGTGGCAGGGAAAGAGGCTGGTGCCGATGGCTCAGCAGCTGATTAAGTGCCAACAAATGCTTATGGATAATATGGAGATGCTTCGGGAGGGGAAGCGGGAGCTTCGCATTGCCTACACAGGCCCTGTCGAAAGGAGCCTTGTGGAAAGCGCCTTTGTGCATCTGCATCGGGAGCACATGCAGGTCAGTATCTTTCCCATGCAGTTCCCGCTGTCGGAGGTTGCCGATGCCCTGAAAAGCGGAGCCTGCGACCTTGCCGTGTCCATTCCCTGTGAGCTGAGCGGCGAGGGGATCAGCACGGAGATCATCGCTGCATATCAGACAAAGGCTGCGGTGTCCGTGGCCAACCCGCTGTCGAAGGAAAGCTCTGTGTCGATTGAGCAGATCAGGGAGTATCCGCTGGTTCTTCTGCGTGCCCATGCTTCCGGAAATGCAAGCAGCCAGATTCGCAAGTGGGCGCTGAGCGAAGGCTTTTGCGCCGACAGAATCCTGGAGGCGGACAGCATCGACGAGCAGCTCTTCATGGTGTCGCTGAACCAGGGGATCTCCCTTTTCCCCGATTGCCCTTCTGTTCGCGGGCCGGGAATTGTCCTGATGCCGATCCGGGACTATGGCTATGAGCATCAGGTGGCGGCTGCCTATCGAAGACGGACGAAAATGATTGAGCTGGTGCTCGATGCGCTTTACGCGATCAATCCATAAGCAAAGCTTTTGACATCCACAAGAAAGCTATTGTTGTAGAATGAACAAGGGCGTGATAAGATATTAACGGAGTTCATAACATGTTCTTTTCAAAGGAGGAAGAGAAGATGAGAAGAATCCTGTCCGTTATTCTGTGCCTGTGTATGCTCTGCACGCTTGCGGCGGCTGCTCAGGCGGACGCTCTGTTCACAGCCGGAACCTATGAGGGAGAGGGTACCGGCAACAACACCTCTGTGCCTGTTCGGGTTCAGGTGGTTCTGTCGCAAAGTGGCATTGAATCCGTCACGGTGATCTCCCATGAGGAAACGGAGGCGATTGCCGCCATTCCGCTCGAGCAGATCCCGGCGGATATTGTCCGCTATCAGAGCCTGGCTGTGGATACGGTCAGCGGCGCGACCATGACCTCCCGGGGAATCATCGAGGCCGTGTCGGATGCGATCGCCAAGTCCGGTGCGGACCCGCAGGCGCTGATGACGCCCATTGAAAAGGAGACGGTTGATCTCGGGGATCGCACGACGACCACGGATGTGCTGGTCATCGGTGCGGGCGGTACGGGCCTCGCCTCCGCGATGACCGTCCTTCAGGGTGGCCAGAATGTGATCCTCGTGGAAAAGAACGCGCGCGTGGGCGGCTCCACGGCTGTCTCCGGCGCGGTGGTGGCTGCTGAGGGCACCTACTACACGGATACCATCGGAATTGAGCCGGATTATGATGCCTGGCTTGCAAGCTGGAAGGAAGCGGCCGATTCCGAGACGGTTATCATTGGCGAGGACCCGGGCTTCCCGACCTATGATCGCGTGTCCCAGTATTTCCGCGAGGTGGCCACTGCGGTGAACTGGACGGAGGATACGGGGGTTGCGCACTGGGTGTCGTATCCCTTCTTCCCCAATACCTATTATCAGGTGCCGGAGTATCTGATTGACAAGGAAACCGGCGCGGCAGACCCCGAGGGCGGTTACATGCTGACCGACCGCATGGCTGCGTGGTTTACGGAGAATGGCGGCGACCTGCGTCTTTCCACCAGAGGCACGAAGCTGCTGACCAATGAGGCCGGCGATGTGATCGGCGCTGTGGTAGAGGATGCCAACGGAGCCTACGAAATCTATGCGGAGAATGTCGTTCTGGCGACGGGCGGCTTTGCGGCCAGCCAGGAGATGATGGATCAGTATCTGCCCCAGTTTGCCGACTGGCTGGATTTGACGACCTCGGGCTCCGGCTCGACCGGCGACGGCATGAGAATGGCGGTTGAAGTCGGCGGCGTCATGTACAACGATCCGTACGTCATCACGCTGGGCTCGACCAGCCGCAACAGCGCTGCTGTGCAGTTTGTCATGTCCATCAACCTCTGGTATCGTCTGGTGGTGAACAGCTCGGCGGAGCGCTTCTTCAATGAAGGCTACATGCCTTATCAAACCACCGTGACGCTCTCCCGCATCGAGGACGGCATCGCGTGGGCCATCGGAGACAGCCAGTACGCCGGTGCTCAGGAGCTGGCCGCGGGCGTTGACGGTGTCGAGCTTGTGACCGCGGATACCATTGAGGGCCTGGCTGAGGCGATGGGCGTGGATGCTGCAGCCCTGAAGGCCACCATCGACCGCTATAACGAGATCCCCGCTGCGGGCGTGGATGAGGACTTCGGCAAGGATGCGGCGCTTGCGACGGCGATTAACACTGCGCCGTATTACGCCGTTCGCGTCTATGTGTGCACGGGCGGAACGATCGGCGGCGTGAAGACGAACAGCGATTATCAGGTGATCCGCGAGGACGGAACGGCGATTCCCGGCCTGTATGCAGGTGGCGAGGTTTCCAACCGCGAGATGTATGCCTACGCATACTCCTCCGGCTCCGGCGTAGGCTATGCGCTGGCTTCCGGCCATGCAATTGGCCTGCATATTCTCGGAAAGTGATCTGCATCCCCGAGGAGCTGCGCCATGAACCGGCATGATGCCGGTAGAATGGCAAAACGCTGAGATCGTCGATCTCAAATCATCAGAGAAACAGATGGAATAAAATGCTCCCTTTATGAGAGACAGTGAGATACAAACACTGTTCATCATGAAGGGAGCATTTCACTAAACTCCTCGTTCCGGATCTTCGCTTATTCTGTTGCTGACCTTATCTTATACTGTCTTGCACTTAAAAGCTCGAATATAAGCGCGAAGCGAAGAAGGGAGTTTGAGGGATGAAATCCCTCAAGCAGGTTTGGGCGGCAGCCCAATGTTCCCTTATTGTTCAAAAGAAAAAGCAGTTTCAGAGCAGG
>JALFHA010000383.1 GCA_022776785.1 Clostridiales bacterium
CCTGCTCTGAAACTGCTTTTTCTTTTGAACAATAAGGGAACATTGGGCTGCCGCCCAAACCTGCTTGAGGGATTTCATCCCTCAAACTCCCTTCTTCGCTTCGCGCTTATATTCGAGCTTTTAAGTGCAAGACAGTATAAATCCTTCTGTAAAACTCCGCCCTCGTTCGCAAAGCTGTGGGATTCACAGCATTTCGGAGGGTTGGCAGTCGGCATCATGCCAGTTTTCCTGCTCGTCCTCCTGCGGGCAGGGGAACTCCATGTACATAATCAGCGCGTCCTCGCGGTTGTCCTCGTAGTAGCGCTTGCGGTAGCCCACGTCAAGGAAGCCCGCGCTGTGATAGAGCCGCTGCGCCGCCTCGTTGCTCCTGCGCACCTCCAGCGTCATCATGCGCATGGAGGTATCCCGCGCCAGCGCGATGAGCGCGTCGAGAATCCTCCGCCCATAGCCCTTGCGGCGATGCTCCGGATGCACGGCGATGTTGCAAACATGCGCCTCATCGAGCACCAGCCACATGCCCGCGTAGGCGAGCACGTGGCCTGCGCCGTCGTCCATCACCAGCCAGCGGGCGACGATGTTCTCCTTTACATCGTGCAGGATGGATTCCTCGCTCCACGGCATGGCGAAGCATGCCTTCTCAATTTCGTGAATCTGTGCCACGTCCTCCTCGCGGATGGGGCGGATGAACGGCTCAGCCATGCGCCCCCTCCTTCGCCGCCTCCCGTGCGGCGCGCTCGCGCTCGGCCTGCGGCGCGCGCAGGTACAGCGGGGCCAGCGTGATGCAGTCGGTGAGCGCCTCGCCCGCGTCCGCCCTGCGCTGCGCCAGCGCCAGCGCGCACCCGGCGCGAAGGCCCTCGTGCTCCATCGGCGCGAAGTGCGCCCGCGCCCCCAGCCGCTCACGGATGATGGACTCAAACGCCGCCGCGCCGTCGCCCATGAACATCGCAGGCCGCCCGTCCGCCTCCACGCGCGCAAGGTAGTCGTTCAGCTTCATGGCCTCGTCCTCCATGACGCGCACAGGCGCATCGCCGCCGCCTTCAAAGATCGCGCCGTAGACCTGCTGTGCGCGCGCGTCGAGAATCGGGCAGAGCAGCCCGTCAAAGGCGGCCTCGTTCTGAGCCAGCGCCTCCAGCGCGTCGATGGCGATGCAGGGCTTGCCCTGCGCGTAGGCCAGCGCCTTAACCGTCGTCACGCCGATGCGCACGCCGGTGAACGATCCCGGCCCGACCACCGCGCCGAACAGGTCGATGTCCTCAAGCGTCATGCCGCTCATCTCGAGCGCCGCGTCCATCATCGGCGCGACGCGCTGGCTGTGCGTCAGCCCGCTTGTCAGCGTCATCTCGCACACCAGCTTTCCCCCGCGGGAGAGCGCGACGCCGCACGCCGGGCCAGACGTGTCAATCATCAGGATATTCATGCTCATCCTCCATCGTCTTCATGCGCCGCAGCGCCTCGTCAAGCCGCGCTTTCTCAAACGCGCCGCAGGGCGTAAGCTCCGCCTCGCGCGCCTCTCCGTCCAGCGCATAGCGCATCGTGACGGCCAGCGCGTCCGCGGGCATGGCTTCCTCGGCCATCTGCGGCCATTCGATCATCGCTGCGCCGTCCGCCGGCGGGATAAACTCGTCAAGCCCCAGCTCGTAGAGCGCATCCTCCCCCTCCAGCCGGTAAAGGTCGAAGTGGTAGAGCCTCATGCGCGCCCCCTCGTGGATATTCAGGATGGTAAACGTCGGGCTGGGCACGGGGCCCTGCACGCCCATGCCGCGCGCCGCCGCGCGGGTGAGCACGCTCTTGCCCGCGCCCATCTCGCCCGTGAGCAGCACGACGTCGCCCGGGCGCAGGCACGCGCCCAGCGCCGCGCCGAGGCAGCGGGTCTCCCTCTCCGTCTTCAAAAGCAGCTTCATCGTCTGTCTCCTCCCCGCGTCCATTCACGCCTGCGGATGCAGCAGCGGGGAAACGCGCTTATACAGCAGCGTCGTCACCGCGCTGAGCACGCCGCCCTTGAGCAGGTTGAACGGCGCCGTGATGAAGATCACCAGCTTGAGCGGGCTGTCGATGGCGCTCCACACGGCCTGCCCCATGCCGACGATGGCCTCCATCGGCAGGTTCATCAGCACCGTATAGGCCGGAATCAGGATGAAGTAGTTCACCAGCGCGCCGCACACGGCCATCAGCGCCGTGCCCGCGGCCATGCCCGCCATCGCGCCGACGCGCGTCCTGTGGCGGCGGTAGACAAGGCTCGCCGGGATAACGAACGCGCTGGACATCAGGATATCCGCCAGCTCGCCGACGCAGGCCGTGCTCGTGCCGAGCATGTGCACAAGATTCTTGACGACCACAATCGCCGCGCCCTGCACAGAGCCCATCGCAAAGCCCGCCAGCACTGCGGGCAGCGTGGACAGGTCGAGCTTATAAAACGCTACCACCGGGATCTCGATATAGTACAGCAGCACCGCCATGGCCGCGAGGATGCCGCAGCGCGTGAGCGTAAAGACCGCGTCCGCGCCCTGCCTTCTTGAATTCAATGAAAAGCTCCTTCCGCGCCCGACGGGCGCTGATTGATTCGCGTTCTCCCCGGAGAGAAAGCCCTTTTCGCCGCCGCGCACCCGACGAGCGCGCCTTCACAGCGATTTTTCGGTTTTTGATTATAGGCAACGCATCGCCGCCTGTCAAGGGGCGCGCCCCGGCTGCGCTTTTTTCTTCCCGCCGAACACGAGGTCGAAGGCGCGCTGCGTCCACGCGGGGCGGCTCCTGCCCTCGTCCTGCCAGCCCATGAGCAGGTCAAGCGTGTAGCACAGCTCCTTGCAGCGCAGCGTGCGCCACGCCGCGTCGTGCGGGAGCGCCGCCGCCATGCCCCTCGCGCAAAAGCCCGCCCGCCGCGCCGTCATCACCGCGCGGCGCAGGTGGTAGTCGCTCGTCACCACCAGCACGCGCCGTCTCTTCGCGCCGCCCAGCAGCCGCGCGGCAAAGCGCATGTTCTCCGCCGTATCCTGCGACCGCCTCTCGCGCAGGATGCGCCCCTGCGCCACGCCGCGCTGTGCGAGCAGCTCCGCCATCACGTCCGCCTCCGCGCGCGCGTGCCCCGGCAGTACGCCGCCGCAGACGATGACCGCGGCCTGCGGGTGTGCCGCGCACGCCTGCGCCGCCGCATCCGCCCGGGCCAGCAGCTCGTGCGTCGGGCTGTCCTGCGCGTCAAGCTCCACGCCCA
>JALFHA010000406.1 GCA_022776785.1 Clostridiales bacterium
ATCCCTTTGATAGCATAGTTCCTGCTTTCAAATGACGGAAAATGAACGTCGGTACACTCCTGCCCCATCACTTTGGGGTGAAAATGGCTTTCCGGCGGCATAGCTCTCTGTCCGCCAACGTATCTTTCGCATCAGTTTGAAATCAGTTTGATTTGTACGTGGTAGGCAACCTTGCTTTTAATTCTTCCTTTTGCGTCCTCGCGGTTGAAATTAAACCTTCGTCCGGTTAACATAGGCAAGCGCCTCATCGAGCAAGCCGAGCAGCAGATGGCCGGCAAGTAAAACCGCTCAGCGGGCAGCGCCATGCGCGGCCCCATCCAATCAGAAAGGGGATCAACCATCGTGTATCAGAACCAGAATCAGAATCAGGCTCAGACCCCGAACTTCGGCGCGCAGCAGCAGCAGCAGAACGCGGGCGCGCAGAATCAGAACACCGGCCGCAGCAACCGCACGGTTGTGCCTGAGGCCAAGGGCGCGCTCAACCAGATGAAGTATGAGATTGCCTCCGAGCTGGGCATCAACCTCAAGCAGGGCTACAACGGCGATCTGCCGTCCCGTCAGGCTGGCTACATCGGCGGCTACATGACCAAGCGCCTCATCGAGCAGGCCGAGCGCTCCATGAGCGGCAAGGCGTAAGCCGGCGAGCTGAATCAAAAGGGTGCTGCGGGAGAATTGCTTCCCGCAGCATTCTTTTTTTGAAGCCCTCAGCGATTCCGCCCGCTTTCCGGCGCAGCCCCATGAGCTATTTCCTACCCCATTGGTTTGGGACATTCTTCGATGGCAGAGCCTACCGCAATGCTCACAGTACAGCTTTCACGCCATCAGATTAGGCCGGTTGCACTTGTTCTGCCTCTGCTTGACATCCAAACTCCGCACAGCCAGCACGGCGTTGACTTTCTCCCAAAGCTCCTCGCTGACATTCGCCGGCACGATGCGCTCCTCCTTGAACATCATCCATTCCGTTTCCGGCTTAAACACCATTTTCTTGGAGAACATATCCTCAACCTTCACCTTGTTCCCTCAAAAGAGTTCCTCACCCTTTACGTCAATATAAGCCCTCTCCGTGATTGTCACGCTTGAATGGCCAAGAATCCGGCTGAGCGTGTAGATGTCCATGCCCGACATCAGGCACCAATGAGCAAAGTTGTTGCGTATGGTGTGTGGAGACACCGGCTTATTAATCTGCGTCCGGTGCAGGTACTTCCTGAAATTCGCCTCATAGTTTCTGACTCCCAGCATTTCTCCGCTGTACCGGAAAGGCATAGTGGGAATCACATCCGGCCCCTGCTCTGAACCTAAACCATCGCCGAAGCTCTTTCACCGTCCGCTGTGAAAAGAATATAGTGCGCTCTTTTCTGCCCTTCGTTTTATCTGCTGGCAAGGTTAGCGTCCGCACAGCCAAATCCAGTTGCTCTGTCTCCACGGACAGCGTTTCTCCCAGCCGTGTACCGCTATCCAGCATCAGCATAAGCACGATGTAATCCCGATACTCTGGAAACTCGTCCTTGTCCAGCACAGCAAACAACGCCCTCACTTCACTATCTGTCAAATACGACTTGCCCGTTCGCTGGTGAGGCAGCATCTTTATCCTTCGCATGGGATTTTTTTCGATATACTCCATGTCCACCAGCCAGTTGAAAAATCCACGCAAATTGCGAAGGTAGTTGTTGATGGTAATGTTGCTCATTGTCTTTCCATAGTCCATGCGATGCGACGGGAAGTTAATTTCCTCTGCCCCCTCTACTGCACAGGCTGTGTACTTACCTCTCTTCTGCAAGCTCATACTGCTCTCAATTAAAACCGATCTATCGCAGATTCACCGTCAGGTATCGCTTCGCTCCCTGACTACTTTGCAAAACGCTTAATCAATGAAAAATGTTGGGCTGCCGCCCAAACCTGCTTGAGGGATTCCATCCCTCAAACTCCCTTCATCGCTTCGCGCCTATAGCCCGTTTCTATTTGAGAACAGTATCAGAATGTATTTCCGCATAACCGATTCACGAATCTGCTCCACCTCATGGATTCCCGCATCCTTCTGAAGCCAAGAAGAAAACATGCAAAGCGCCTGCTCATACGAGTGCAGTGTCTTCTTTCGGCGCTGCCTGCTCATGCTATATTCCAGATACTCCCGAATCATTGCTTCCATCTCCATCAAAAAAGCACCCTCCTTTGTTCGTCTCCAAGACCCGTTAATTGGTTCTGGAAAAGCGAACAAAGCAAGGTGCTTATTGCTTCAGCGATTCAAGCGTTCATCGGTTTATCCTGGGTCTATTGCCGACAAATTGCCCTCAGATGAAGAACGGATTACTCCGCCTCGACGACAGACGCCTCAGGCGCGTTCTTCTTCACGCTCTCGATGCCGTTCATGCAGCTCGCCTTGGCGGTATAGCCCTCGCCGACGGCGATGATCTGGCCGTTGGTCGCCTTCAGGCGGAAGCGGTACTCGCCCGCCTTGTCCTGATAGACCTCGAACTTCGGGTGCTTCTCCTCCGCGAAGCCCTCGACGGTCTGATCCTCAACGGACGAAACAGGCGCGTTCTTCCTCACGCTCTCGATGCCGTTGAGGCAGGCCTCCTTGCCGGAGTAAACCTCGGAGGTGGCGATGACCTCGCCGTTGGCAGCCTTCAGGTCAAACTTGATGCCGGTGGCGACGTTTTTCACAACGAATTTTCCCATAGTGCATTCTCCTTTGCTGATGCGTATGTCGGGCGCTGCGCCCTGCTGCTTATAGTATAGCATCCTTTTTACCCTGCTTCAAGCCGTCATCCAAAGAGATTGCGCCGTCTTTACAAAGCCTGCGCTCAAATCTACCGTTTTCACGTTCAGCAAAGCGCGGGACGGAGCCATGCCCCGTCCCGCGCTGTATTGAGCTTTACAGCTTTGCCGCCTCGGCGCGCAGCTGCTCCACACGGTCGATGCGCTCCCACGGGAGATCGATGTCCGTGCGGCCGAAGTGGCCGAACGCCGCCGTCTGCCGGTAAATCGGGCGGCGCAGGTCGAGCATATCGATGATGCCCGCCGGGCGCAGGTCAAAGCAGCGATCCACCAGTTCGGCCAGCTTTGCGTCAGGCAGCATGCCCGTGCCCTGCGTATCCACCAGCAGCGAGACGGGCTTGGCTACGCCAATGGCATAGGCCAGCTCGATTTCGCAGCGCCGCGCCAGTCCCGCCGCGACGAGGTTCTTGGCGACGTAACGGCCCGCATAGGCGGCGCTCCTGTCCACCTTGGTCGGATCCTTGCCGGAGAACGCGCCGCCGCCGTGGCGCGCGTAGCCGCCGTAGGTATCCACGATGATCTTGCGACCCGTCAGACCGCTGTCGCCCATCGGCCCGCCGACGACAAACTTGCCCGTCGGGTTGATGAGGAAGCGCGTGTTTTCATCGATGAGCTCTGCGGGAATCGAGGTTTTGATGATCTTCTCAATGATCTCGGCACTCAGCGTCTCGTGGTCGATTTCCGGCGCGTGCTGCGTGGAGACGACGACCGTGTGTACGCGCACAGGCCTGTCTCCCTCGTATTCCACCGTCACCTGGCTCTTGCCGTCGGGGCGCAGCCAGGTCAGCTCACCCTCGCGGCGCGCCTGCGACAGCCTGCGCGTGATGCGGTGCGCCAGCGCGATGGGCATGGGCATATACTCCTCCGTCTCATCGCAGGCATAGCCGAACATCATGCCCTGGTCGCCCGCGCCGATATCGTTTTCACCGGCGGCGCGGCCCTCCAGCGCGGAATCGACGCCCTGCGCGATGTCGGGGCTCTGCCCGTGCAGCGCCGTCAGCACGGCGCAGGTGTGGCCGTCAAAGCCGTACTTCGCACGGTCGTAGCCGATATCGCAGACCACGCTGCGCACGATGTCGTCTACGGCAAAGCGCGCAGTCGTCGTCACCTCACCCATCACCATGACGATGCCGGTGGTGGTGCAGGTCTCGCAGGCCACGCGGGCAAACGGATCCTGCGCGAGGATTTCGTCGAGCACCGCGTCGCTGATCTGGTCGCAGATCTTGTCGGGATGCCCCTCCGTGACG
>JALFHA010000045.1 GCA_022776785.1 Clostridiales bacterium
TTCAGGGCAAGCAGCGGGAGATCAAGGCGATCGACGGCAGGAGCTGGGCGTTTCTGATCTTTTCCGGCGTGGCTACGGGGCTTTCGTGGCTGTGCTACTATCGCGCGCTGCAGACCGGGCCCGCGAGCGTCGTCGTGCCGCTGGACAAGCTGAGCATCGTGGTGACGGTGGCCTTCGCCCAGCTGTTCCTGAATGAACGGCTCAGCCGCTGCTCGGCCATCGGTCTGGCGCTCATCGTCGGCGGCACGCTGATGATGACCGTCCTTTGACCTCCGCCATACGGCGGTCAAAAGCGCCAGAAAAAATCCCGAATCTCCGTTGAGTTTTAAGGCTGTCGCCCTCACTGACCGGGTGCTATAATACATACCGCATTATAAAGAAGCAATGCTGCAAAAGCAGCACCGGCTGCAACAAACGGAGAAGAAGGGGTACGTTATGCAAACGCTGCTTTCCATTTCCATCGCACTGTGCGCGGGCCTGCTGATCTCGCGCTTCGTCAAGCCGCTCAAGATGCCGGCCGTCACGGGCTACCTGATCGCCGGCATCCTCATCGGCCCGTACTGCCTGGGCCGCCTCGGCGTGACCGGCGTGGGCTTCACCTCCATGAGCGAGGTCAAGGCCCTGAGCCTCTTTAACGACGTGGCGCTGGGCTTCATCGCCTTCGCCATCGGCAACGAGTTCCGCCTCTCGCAACTGCGCCAGACGGGCAAGCAGGCGACGGTCATCGGCATCTTCCAGGCGGTGGTCGCCGCGCTGCTCGTAGACGCCGTGCTCATCGGTCTGCATTTCACCGTGCTGGGCGACTCCCTGCCGCTGGCCGACGCCATCACGCTGGGCGCCATCGCCACGGCAACCGCCCCTGCCGCCACGCTGATGGTCGTGCGTCAGTACAAGGCCAAGGGCAAGCTGACCGACCTGCTGCTGCCCATCGTCGCGCTGGATGACGCCGTGGGCCTTGTCGTCTTTGCCGTGAGCTTCGGCGTCGCCAAGGCGATGAACAACGGCAATTTCGACATGACCAGCATCCTCGTCGAGCCGGTTCTGGAGATCATCCTCTCCCTGCTGATGGGCTTTGTGATGGGCTCCATCTTCTCCGCGGCGGAGAAATACTTCAAGTCGAACAGCAAGCGCCTGTCGCTGTCCATCACCTTCGTCATCATGACCGTCGCGCTCTCCATGATCGATGTGGAGATCGGCGGCGTGCATATCGGCTTCTCCTCGCTGCTGGTGTGCATGATGCTGGGCACGGTCTTCTGCAACATCTGCGATTTCTCCGCTGAAATCATGGAAAAGACCGACAAGTGGACGGCCCCGCTGTTCATCCTGTTCTTCGTTCTCAGCGGCGCGGAGCTGGAGCTGAACGTGTTCGCCAACGCGGCCGCCGTAACCATCGGCATCGCCTACATCATCACGCGCTCGATCGGCAAGTGGCTCGGTGCGAGCGTCAGCGCCCGGTTCATGAACTGCGACCCGCAGGTTCAGAAGTATCTGGGCATCACGCTGCTGCCGCAGGCGGGCGTGGCGCTGGGCATGTCCGTCACCGTCGCGCAGACGCTTGGCCCGGACGGCGAGCTCGTGCGCAATATCGTCCTCTTCGGCGTGCTGATCTATGAGCTTGTCGGCCCGATGCTCACGCGCATCGCGCTGACAAGGGCCGGCGATATCCAGCCCAAGGCCACGGCTGTCGCGACCTCGGACGACTGATACGCCCGGAAATCCAAAGTCAAAGCCCTCATGCAGCCCCTCCAATGGAGGGAGCCGCATGAGGGCTTTCTTGATCGCCGGATGCGCGCTTTCAATCCAGCTCAAACTTTTGCTTGTCTCTCACGGTGATGTCCTCGCCGAGCTGCACCTCGATCATCTTCAGCTCCGTATCGGCAAAGACGGTATGACGGCAGCCCGCAGGCATCGTCACCACATCCCCGACGCCGATTCTGCGCTGCTGTCCATCTACGACAGCGCGCCCCTCGCCGGCAATCACGGTCCAAACCTCGTCCCGGCTTTTGTGGCTGTGGTAGTTCATGCTGTGTCCGGCGTTCAGCGTGACCTTGATCGTCAGCGACCTCTCCTCCACATCGACAATCTTGAAGCTGCCCCACGATTTCTCCGCGAACATGACCTGCTGCTCAAAGCTGTCCACAAAGGGCTTGATATAGCTGCTCTGCCCCTTGTCCGAGACCAGTATGCCCTCCGGGGACGCGGAAATCACCACGTCATGCAGCCCCATCGCCAGCACGGGAACGTCCATCTCGTTGACGATATGCACGCCGGAGCATTCCTTGTTCATCATGCCCTTGCCGATCACCGGCTCCTCCATCGCCTCGGTCAGGGTGTTCCATGTGCCCATGTCCTTCCACTCGCCCGAGAAGCGCTGCACCTGGATTTTCTTCTCCTTTTCGGCAACGGCGTAGTCAAAGGAGATCTTCGCCATCTCGCCATAGCGGGCAAACAGATCCTGATAATCCGCAAAATCGAACAGCTCATGCGCCTTGCCGAGCATATAGCGCAGCTTGAAGGCAAAGACGCCGCCATTCCAGAGCGCCCCCTGCTCGATGTATTCCCTGGCGACATCCTCCGTTGGCTTCTCGCGGAATGCCTTGACAAACGCCGTATGCTCCGCGCTCTCCGGGAGGATATAGCCATACTTTTCGCTGGGATAGGTCGGCTCAATGCCCATGAGCACCAGATTGGCCTCCCCCTTGTCCGCCTGCCGGGACAGCTCCCGGAGCGCCTCGAAGTAATCCTCTCCGACGTAAGGGTCCACCGGGCAGACCACCACGGGCTCTTCCGGATCGATGTGCCTGACATCCGCCAGATACGCGCTCGCCAGCGCAATGGCCGGAAAGGTATCCCGGCGGCACGGCTCCACGCAGATGCCGACATCGCCGCCCAGCTGATTGTGAAGCGCGGACACCTGCGCCTTACTGGTGGCAATCGTCACCGTCGCGTCGGCGTCCACCGCCATGATCTGCCGGTAGACGCGCTGCACCATGGACTCATAGGAGCCGTCCTCCCGCCTGAAAAGCTTGATGAACTGCTTGGAGCGGACATCGTTGGACAGCGGCCACAGGCGCTTGCCGGAGCCGCCGGAAAGCAATACGATATGCATGATTTTGATCTCCTTTCCCTATTCAAAAAGAGCCGCTGCCCAAGCGGACACACGGCCCTGACGTTCAGCGCTCTGCGCGCATCGGGTTATTCAGGAAATCCTCATAGG
The DNA here is from genome assembly GCA_022776785.1 of Clostridiales bacterium. GTDB lineage: Bacteria > Bacillota > Clostridia > Christensenellales > Aristaeellaceae > Ventricola. Next base: position 3,218 of record JALFHA010000045.1, read on the forward strand.
ACAGGCGGATGCCCTCCTCGAGCTCCGTCCGATAGGTCCAGCCCAGAGCGGCGGCCTTCGAGACATCCAGCAGTTTGCGGGGCGTGCCGTTGGGCTTGCTGGTATCCCACCTGATCTCTCCGGTGTAGCCCACGACCTTCGCCACCAGCTCGGTCAGCTCCCGGATCGTCAGCTCCTTGCCGGTGCCCGCGTTGACGGTCTCATTGCCGCTGTAGTTGTTCATCAGGAACACGCACAGGTTGGCCAGATCGTCCACATACAGGAACTCGCGCAGCGGGCTGCCATCCCCCCAGCAGGTCACGCTCTCTGCGCCGCTGACCTTGGCCTCGTGGAAGCGGCGGATGAGCGCGGGCAGCACATGGCTGTGCGTGGGATGGTAGTTGTCGTTCGGGCCATAGAGGTTGGTCGGCATGACGCTGATGTAATCCGTGCCGTACTGGCGGTTGAGGAACTCGCAGTACTTGAGGCCGGAAATCTTCGCCAGTGCGTAGGCCTCGTTGGTCTTTTCCAGCTCGGAGGTGAGCAGGCAGCTCTCCTTCATCGGCTGCGGCGCCATGCGCGGATAGATGCAGGAGGAGCCGAGGAACTCCAGCTTCCTGCAGCCATTCTGCCACGCGGCGTGGATGACGTTCATTTCAAGAATCATGTTGTCATACATGAAGTCCGCCAGCGCGCTCTGGTTGGCGACGATGCCGCCGACCTTGGCCGCCGCAAGGAACACATAATCCGGCTTTTCCTCCGCGAAGAAGCGCTCCACATCGGCCTGGCGGCAGAGGTCAAGCTCCCTGTGAGTGCGGGTGATGATGTTGGTATATCCTTGACGCTCCAGCTCCCGCACGATGGCGGAGCCCACCATGCCGCGATGGCCTGCGACATAGATCTTTGCATCCTTCTCCATCATGCTCAGTCCGCCTCCCTCATGGCCTTCTCGCGCCGGGCAAGCCTGCGGTCATGCCTGGCCATGATCTCCACAAGCTGCTCATAGCTGGTCTTCTGCGGGTTCCAGCCGAGGACGGTCTTTGCCTTGGTGGGGTCTCCCCAGAGGTTGTCCACATCGGTGGGCCGGAACCACTTCGGGTTCACGCAGACCAGCATCCTGCCGGTCTTTGCATCGTAGCCCTTTTCGTCGATGCCCGTCCCCTCCCAGCGGATGGCGATGCCGTTGGCGGCAAACGCCTTCTCGGTGAAATCGCGCACGGTATGCTGCTCGCCGGTGGCGATGACAAAATCCTCCGGCTTATCCTGCTGCATGATGAGCCACATGCACTCCACATAGTCCTTGGCATAGCCCCAGTCCCGCAGGGAATCCATGTTGCCCAGCTCCAGATGGTCCTGAAGCCCCTCGGCAATCCGGCCCGCCGCCAGCGTGATCTTGCGGGTGACGAAGTTCTCGCCGCGCCGCTCGGACTCATGGTTGAACAGGATGCCATTGACGGCGAACATCCCGTAGGCATCCCTGTATTCCTTCACCATCCAGAAGCCGTACTGCTTGGCCACGGCATAGGGCGAGTAGGGATGGAACGGCGTGGTCTCGCGCTGAGGCACCTCCTCCACCCTGCCGTACAGCTCGGAGGTGGACGCCTGATAGACCTTCGTCTTCCTGATGAGGCCGCAGACGCGCACGGCCTCCAGGATGCGCAGCACGCCCAGCGCGTCCACGTCGCCGGAATACTCGGGCGCGTCGAAGGAAACCTGCACATGGCTCTGCGCCGCCAGATTGTAGATCTCATCCGGCTCAAGCTCGCCGATGATGCGGATCAGTCCGGAGGAATCGGTCAGATCGCCGTCATGCAGGGTGAGCCTGTCGAGGATGTGGTCGATGCGCGCAGTATTGGAAATGGAGGCGCGGCGGACGATGCCGTGCACCTCATAGCCCTTTTCAAGCAAAAGCTCCGCCAGATAGGAGCCGTCCTGACCGGTGATTCCGGTAATCAATGCTTTTTTCATTTCAGAATCCTCACTTTTCTTCCTGTATGGAAGAGATTATAATGAATGCAGGCGCCCGGAAAAAGGGCATATCTGCTCAATTCCTAGCACAATATTGACTTGTCGCAAGCGCGGCGGGCATCACAGCACAACGCCCTTCGTCAGCAGCAGATTCCCATACTGCCGTTCCTCTCCCGTCTGTATCACCAGAAATGCCCTGCGGGTACGCTCATAAAACTCATAGCGCTCAATTTTCCCTAAATCCGCGCCAACACACCGGGCATACATCGGCCAAAGCACCGGCTCCTGCATCCCCTTGGCTTTGTCCCCCTCGGTCAAATCCATCACGCACGCAGGCGTTCGCACATACGTATCCAGCGGAAAGACCGACATCACGGCCTGCGTCATGCGCACGCCATCGATCCCGGGGACGCGTATCAGCCTGCGTGCGACCTCCTCTGCGGGAAAATTGGCGTCAGCGATCACCAGCTCGTCACCATGTCCCATATCGCAAAGCGCTTTCAGGATGTCGCCCGTCAGCAGCTTATCCACGCCCTTCAGCATGGCCTTCCCTCCTAAATCAATGTCGCGTTGTAGATGTCCACATCGCTGTCCTGGAATACGTCCTTCAATCTCCGATGTACCTGCTCATGGGTCACGCCTTTTTTCAGAACGGCCTGCAGGAATCCGCCGCCGCCCGCGCCGCATACCAGTCTGCCTTCGATGAATTCGTCAACAGCCGCAAAGATCTGCGCGATCAGCGTATTTGTGCTGCCGGAATCGAGCATCTGGGACAATTTCCAATGCTCATCCAGAAGCTTGGCAAAATCATCGATATGCCCGCGCTCCAGCTCAAAGCGCATCAGAGCCGCGATGCGCTGTATCTCATTGTGGGCGTACAGCGATTCCGGCTCATTGCCGATATACCTGCCCACCACGTCGCGCAGCAAATTGCGCGCCAGCCGCCGCTGCCCGGTATAAATCAGCACAAAGCGCTCCTTCAGCTCCTGCCGCGCCTCCTCCGGGATGCTGACGTGAGACACCTGAATATTCTGTTTCATCCCCGGCATCGTTCGGATGTATTTCACGCCGTTGGACAGACCCCCAACCTGATCCTGCCATCCCCCGCCGGTGGACATGATCTGCTCCATGACGGAAACGTGGCCGTAAAGCTCCTCCTCCGTGTATGCGATGCCGCAGAATTCAAACAGCGCCTTCACGCAGGCTCCCGCTAGAATGCTGCTGGTGCCCAGACCGCTGCCTTTGGGCACATCGACGACCTCCGTACACATCAGGATGCCGCCGCCGAGCCGCTGCAGAATTTCGTTCAGGCTGCCGCCCTCCGTGGGAAGAATGCCGCAGGCCAGCAGGGCAGCCTTCTGCAAAACGAAGGGATCATACGGATCGCCCACCATTTGAAGCGGCTCAATGTGGTCGAATTCCCCGTGGGTATCCATATCACGGCTGTCGAACACGATCTTGTATTCATCAAGGCGCTTGAGCGTTACCTCGACCGGCATCCTGCCATTCAGGAGTATCGCCGCATTGAGCACCGTTCCGCCGTTTTCCAGACAATACGGAGGCGTATCGCTCCAGCCGCCGCCCCAGTTGACCCGCAGCGGCAGGCAAACCGTATGCTGATCCATCACAATCCGGCAGGCAGTGTTCTGCTTCAGCTTGATCTGCGAAATGACTGCCTTCTGAATCTGGCGGAATGCCTCCAGTATGTGGCGCTCGCCCTCCGTCCCCTTCAGCACAGAGCCGAGATAGTAATGCAGCCGCATAGCCTCCATACAATCTGCGCGGCTCAGGCGCTTTTCCAGCCATTCCTTCTGGATTTTTGTCAAGCCATCCTCGCTGATCCTCGTCTTTAGCCGACTCACAGGCGTCTTCCGGTCAATATCCATAGCCAGGCAGTTCATGTATACAAGCTCCTGCATACGCTTATCCCATGCGAGAATCGCTTCCGCATCCGCATCAGAAAAGCCGGAGCACAGGCTCTTCTTTTCCGCCCGGGCCCATGCCTGCCTATCGCCCTTCCCCATAGCCACATCGTACAGGTTCAGCGCCGCGTGAACGCCCTGCGCAACGGTATCGCACACCGGATACAGCTCGGCCGTCCAGAGCGGCCCTTCCACGCCCCAGTCAGAGAGCGGCTTCCCAAAGAGCTTATTCTCCTTCGGATTATCCTGCACGCCGTAGATGCGCACAACAAACCTTCCGTCGCGCTGCTTTAACCCGTGGATCACCACGTCGTCCGGGATGATCTCATCATGAATGTCCACATAGGACAGCAGAACGTTGTTCCCCACCGTCGCGCCGGAGTGAACATAGGAGGTCTCCAGATGGACCGTTTTGCCCACCCTCGCCCTGGACGAGATCACCGAATTGTAGCCCGTAACCCCCTGAACGACACTGCTGTTTACACATCTGCTCCATCCAAGGGAGGCATACTCATCGATACTTTCGGACATCAGGCGCATGATTTCCCCGGTCGTTCCGAAGTGAATAAACTTTGCCGGAGCCAGCCGGAGGAGCTTCATCCGGAAGGGACGCAGAACACGCCAGATTTCCGTGCGGCATGCGGTCAATTCATCGCTGAACTCCCCCTCCGGCTTCTCGAGATAGAAGCTCTCCAGCGTAGCATCCGAGCCGAGGGGATACAGCAGATCGGCATACAGGGAGATTCGCACCCTGTCATTGATAAACCGGGCTTCTCTTCCGCCTTCAATCAATGAATACAGCGCGCTGAGCATATCCGGCGAAAAGATGACGGCGCCTGTGTCGATATCTACACAGTTCTGCTCGTTCACCGCGCCGACGCTGCGAAGCCGCTCCACAGATTGCTTTTGCAGGCATTTGGCTACATATCCGTCGTCTCCGCGGAGATATACGCCATGGTTTTTTCCCTTTTCCACGTCCTCCTTAAAGCTGATGGCGGCCGCGCCCTGACCGGAATAATCGATCTGCAGGGGATTGAACAGCAGCAGCACGTCGCCGGAGAGCAGCAGCATCCCTTCGCGGATGCGGGAAGGGACGCCCGCCATGGCGATCATGAATTCATCAAACAGCGTGGAAGAGCGCCCGTCCGGAAGCTCGTGCGGCACAGGGGAAAACAGCTTGCCCAATGCGGAATACTGCGGCGTGCGCTTGCTGTCGCCGCCGCTGTGAATGACCAGAATCCGGAGATGATCAAAGCCGTCATGCCCCAGAGCGGCCTCGCGCTCCTTGATGTACCGGATTACACCCAGGGTTGCGCCGCCGCTTCCCACGCGCTTTCCTTCCGGATCAGGCAGCACAGCCACATGGGTTTTCTGCGGCAGCCTGCGCTGGCGCAGCTGGATCCGAAAGCCTTCCGCCTGATGCTCGTTGGATGCCGTGAGAATGATGTAATCCCAGCATACAAATGACGGATTGTTCAGGGAACGCTGGTAATCGCTCCATGCGTCCTGATAGGTCTGCGCATGGAACAACGTAACCATGGATTGCTGCATAGAATCACCCTAATCTTTCTGTGATTTTCTTGCCTCATCACCAACAGAGGTCTGTAAACTCCGCCGCCCTGCGCCCGGGGCCGATGCCTTGCGGAAGAATCGGGATAACAAACGGAAACAGACAATGAACAATTCCGGTTCATTGCCTGCTCCTTTTTTCAGTGCGGGATTACATCGGGCTTGCGTCGCCCTGACACCCGAAGGAATGCTTCATCATCAATCGTAGACCAGCATGGCGATCATCTCGTCATCGATATTGGAAGCGTCGTACCACTGAGCGCCGGTATCAATATCCGAAACCGCCTCTCCCTTGGCGGCCTTCACAGCCAGCTCAACGGAATAATAGCCGATCATGTAAGGATCCTGCGTGACCGAGCCGATGAACCAGCCGTTGCGAACCGCGTTCTTCTGGGAAGCGCCCGCATCAAAGCCGGCCACCATCAGGCCGTCATAGCGGCCGCCATCCGCCAGCTCAGAGCCATCGGCAGTGGCTGCCAAGAAGCCGGTAACAGCACCCTCGTTGCTCAGGAAAACCGCCTTCAGATTGTCCATATTCAGGACGGCATTGGAGGCAGTAGCCACGTCAGTTGCCTCCGTGGTGGCAGAGATCTGCACATGGATGACCACCGCGGCGCCATCCTTTTCATCCTTCCAGATGTCGTGGCCGGTCACGGAAACCGTGGTGACAGCCTCGCACAGCGCCTTCATCCTGTTGACAAAGCCCGTAGTACGGCCAACGATCGAGCTGGAGACAGCCTCCTGAGAAATCACAGCGATGACGACGGGGGACTCCGGCGTAGCCGCAGCGATCATCTCCGCAAAGCCCTCATGCTCATACATCTTTTCAGCCGCCAGCGCCGCCGCATTCTCGTTGTTCGTCGCCGCAGTCGCGTAAATGGAGCCCTCGGGAGCATTCGGCACGCCGGAGTCAAAGCCAATCACCGGAATGCCCTTCTCAACGCACTCCTGCAGCTCCGTCATCACAGAATCCGTAGAAAGAGCGGCCAGAGCAATGGCGGCAGGATTCTTGGCCATCTCGTTTTTGAGCATCGTCACCTGCTCGTCGATGTTGGTCTCGGAAGCGGGGCCATCAAAGTAGATCTCGACGCCATAGTCCTTGGCGGCAGCCTGAGCGCCCTGATAGACCGCCTGCCAATACTGGTGCTGGAAGCCCTTTGCCATCACGGGGATGTACATGGTGCCCTCTGCGACGGCGGCAGAGAGCATCGCCGTCAGGCACACAAGGGCCAGGACGATTGTGAGCAGCTTCTTCATTTCTGTTTCCTCCTTGCTTTGTCAGCGGGATTGATTATTCAGCCGGAATCCATCCGGCGGAAATGCTTGTCTTGGTTTACTTGGCCTTACGGGCCGCTCTGACGCGAGCCATATCAAACAGAACCGCGCCGATCACCACCATGCCGGTGATGAAGGTCTGCCACTGGCTCTGCAGGCCAATCGACGGCAGGCCCGTCTTGAGCACGCTCATAATCAGCACGCCGATGAGCGTACCCACCATGGAGCCGGAGCCTCCGGCCATCGATGTGCCGCCGATGATGACAGCTGTAATGCCGTTCATCTCCAGGCCGTTGCCCGTTCCGGGGATCACCGTCGTATATGTGGCGGCGTAGAAAATACCGGCCAGCGCGCAGAACAGGCCGCAGATCGTGTAAATCAGAATCTTATAGCGATCCGTCTTCACGCCCGAAAGCCGCGCGGCTTCCTCATTGGAGCCGATGGCGTACACATAATGGCCAAACTTCGTACAATTCAGCAGAACCAAGGAAAGAACGAAGGCGATCACCAGGTAGACAGCGCCGATGGGAAAGCCCTTGATGCTGCCGATGTTGCAGCGGTAAAAGACATCCTTGAACCAGCCGTCCGCCGTGCCCACCGTGGGATAGCGCTGTGTCTGCACATTGGTGATAATCGCCCCCAGGCCCAGCGTCGCCATCTGCGTACCCAGCGTAGCGATAAAGGGCGGAAGCTTGAATTTGGCGATCATGACGCCATTCAGGAAGCCCACAAAGGTGCCAAAAGCAACGCACAGGAGCAATCCGGCCCAGAGCGGCCAGCCGTGCTTGGCGTATACATAGCAGCCGAGCAATGCGGAGCACATCATATTGGCGCCCAGAGAAAGGTCGATCCCGCCGGAAATGATGACGAATGTGACGCCGAACGCCATGAAGCCCACATAATACGAGGTCTCCAGAATCGTCTTTAACGTATAGACGTCAAAAAAGTTTTTTCCGAAAATCGCAAAGAAAACATAGAGCGCGATGAGCGCGGCCGGCGCCAGCGCTTTCTGTAAATTGATCTTTTTCATCAAGATTCCTCCTGCTGCCGTGTCGCCAGCGCCATAATCCCTTCCTGTGTCGCATTCTCAATGCTCAGCTCGCCGGTCTTGCGGCCTTCACACATCACGACAATGCGATCAGACATGCGAAGAAGCTCCGGCAGCTCGGACGAAATCATGATGATCGACTTTCCCTGAGCAGCCAGCTCTTTCATGAGCTTGTAGATTTCGCTCTTGGCGCCCACATCAATTCCCCGTGTCGGCTCATCGAAAATCAGAATATCGCAGTCGCGCTCAAGCCATTTCGCAATGACTACCTTCTGCTGATTACCGCCGGACAGGCCCCTGACGAGGGCGGCGACGCCGGGCGTTTTGATGCGAATGGCTTGGACATACTTTTCCGTGGCCTTCTCCACACGCTCTTTATTGACGAATGGGCCGCCGGACAGGTGATCCAGATTCGGGAGCGCCACATTCTGCGCGACGGACAGCCCCAGACACAGGCCGTAGCGCTTGCGATCCTCTGACAAATAACCGATTCCGGCCTTTACCGCGTCATGGGGCGTTTTGATGCGCTTTGCCTGCCCGTTCACCAGTATCTCGCCGGAGGTCAGCGGATCCGCGCCGCAGATCAGGCGAGCGGTTTCCGTCCGCCCCGCGCCTACGAGCCCAGCCAACCCCAGAATCTCGCCCTTTCGCAGGGTGAAGGACACATCGTGAACATCGGGACTGACCAGATGCCGCGCCTCCAGCACGACCGGCGCCTCCTCCGGCACAGCAGAGCAGGTTTTGGGCTCTTCATAGATCGTCCGTCCGACCATCATGGAGATCATCTCATCCATGCTCACCTGATCCATGTCCCGGGTGCCAATGTATTTGCCGTCACGCATCACGGAAACCCGGTCGCAGATCACCTTCAGCTCCTCCATGCGGTGGCTGATATAGATGATGCCGACGCCCTTTTCCTTCAATCTGTGAACAAATACAAACAGCTCTTCAATCTCTGCTTCAGTCAAAGCCGCCGTCGGCTCATCCATGATGAGGATACAGGTGGAATCAAAGGACAGCGCTTTGGCTATTTCAACCATTTGCTGCTTGGCTACCGTCAGAGAGCTGACCACAGTCGTCGGTGTGACACCGTGAATCTGAAGGGATTGGAGCAGCTTTTCCGTTTCAAGGTTTTGTCTGGCCTTATCGATGAACGGGCCTCGCATCGGCTCCCTTCCGATCCAAATGTTATCCGCCACGGTCAGATGCTGCATCAGGTTGATCTCCTGATGAATGATGCTGATGCCAAGCTTTTGAGCGTCCAGCGTGTCGCGCAGCTCCACAGGCTTCCCGTGCAGCAGGATCTCGCCGCCATCCTTCTGATAAACGCCGGAAAGAATTTTCATCAGCGTGGATTTGCCCGCTC
>JALFHA010000076.1 GCA_022776785.1 Clostridiales bacterium
ACAACTACAGCCAGTATTTTGGCCCGACGGACGGCGTGCACCACGCGGAGAACGGACGCAGGCGGCTGGCGGAGCGCATCGTGCGGGCGCTGTGGTGAGAGGAGAACAAAAAGCCCCGCCCGGCTTGACAGACGGGCGGGGCTGAGGTAGAATGTAGCCAAGAGGTGGGAGCCTTGCACGATGACCCGCCTGCTCTCGCAGATGGGGCTGACAAAGCATCCGCCGCCGTGTTAATGGCTACTTAACACGGCGGCATTGCTTTTACTTCTGACGCATACCGAAGTACATCGTCAGGACGATAGAAGCAACGGCCAGAAGGATGCTGAGAAGCTCAACATTCGTCATCGGGCATCACCTCGCTTCCTGCTTTTGTGAGCGAAAGCGAGGCAAACCACCGTGCAAGTCCTCTTGACTACATGACATCATTATAACATGCCGCTTTGCCGTGTGCAAGGCGGTTTTTTGATGCGGTTTTTTGGAGAGAAAGGGGCGATGCGGATTGAAAAAAACGGTCTTGAGAGGGGGATGGGCACATGGCGGTCAGCGGTCTTGACGGCGCGGCGTACATGCTGCGCCAGCTCGAAAAGGGCGTGACCTACGAGCAGGCGGACTGCATCCGGGCGGCGGTTGTAAACGTCATCCGGAATTGCGCGGGCGGCGATCCGGCCTACCGGTGCGCAGGCTGCACGGAGCTGTGGAACAGCATCGGCAAGAGCGGAAAATACCGCTATATCACCCAGCGGATGACAATGGCCGAGGCGAGGCGGCAGGGGCTGCTCATCGGCGACCTGCCCGTGATCTACAACGCCGACACGGGGACATGCGAGCACATCGGCTACTACATGGGCGGCGTAGGCGGCTATGAGGTCATCCATTCCAGCGCGACGCTGGGGCGCGTGGCCGCGACGACGCTTGACAGGGGATTTACGCATGTGTTGCGGCACCGGCTGATTGCCGGAGTGCCTGCCAGCGATGCGCCGGGCAAACAGACGACCATCGAAGAAACGGGGGAAAACACTATGGCAGAAAAGACAGACTATGGCATCGTGACGACGGAGGGCGGCCATCTCAACATGCGGTCATCGGCATCCGCGACGGCCGCCGTCATCGACAGAATCCCGTGCGGCGAGCGGGTGAGGATTCTGGCGGACAAGGGGAAATGGCTTCGCGTTTCCTACGCGAATTCGGTGGGGTATGTGTCTGCCGACTACATCACGCCCGAAACCGCTGAGGCAGCGGACGAGGCGACCGGCGACGCGCTGGACACAGGCGAAACGGACGGCGGGAGCTGGGGCGTGTTCATCCCGTGCGCAAGCCGCGAAAAGGCCGGGGAGCTTGCTGCGCACTTCACGGTCGGCGTGGTCTGCCAGCGGGAGTGTGATGACTGATGCTCGCGCAGATCATCGGGGCGGTACAGCCCGTCCTTGAATGGATCAAGCTGTGGTGGGGATATCTCACCGTGCTGGCGGCCATCTGCGCCGCCATATACGGCAAGGCGATTCTCCCCGTCTTGCGCAGGCGGCGGGCAAAGCGCGAGAAGCAGGAGAAGCAGCAGCAGGACATCGTGGACATGCTCGCAGACATCAAGGGGCAGATCAGGGGCCTGAGCGACAACGTAGCGACGCTCCAACACGACAGGCTCCAGCAGGCGTACATCCGCTACATGAAAAGGGGCTGGTGCGAGAGCGACACGAAGGAATCGCTCGTCGCGATGTTTGACGATTACACAGCCAGCGGACGAAACCACCTGTACAGGAACTACAAGGAGGACATCATGAACCTGCCCGAGGTGGAGCCGGGCAGGAGCTGGGGGGCAAGGACAAATTGAAAATCGGGGAAGCCTACATCCAGTACAGCAAGATATTCACGGCGGTTGTCGGCGTGCTCTACGCCGTGCAGGTGGGCGCGACCATCGCGCTCGTGTGCCGCCGCCCGGACGCCGCCGAATACCTGATTGACATCCTATCGACCACGACGGGGCTGTTCGGGCTGGTGTTCGGCTGCTACACCGGAAACAGCGTCGTGGAGAAGGTGAACACGACGCGAAAAAGTGTTTCCTCCGTGATGCAGCCGGGCGCAGGGAGCGACGTTGGATGAATGGGGCGATGCGCCGGCATGAGAGGGATGAACGCGGCAGACAGATTGAAGGAGCCGGAGGCGTGCGTTTGGTGGACATGCGCGGGCATGAAAAGCCCGTTTGTGTGCGATCACCGCCGCGCGCCGGGCGAGGTGGGCCGGTGCGGCCCGAGAAAGATACCGTGTGAGCTGGAGAAGGGCCGCGATTGCGGCATGTACATGACGCATCCATGCGTCAGCGACAAGGAAAGTGAGGAAGACAAATGAACGAAATGCTTGAAACGGCCATGCCGGTCGCCTATGCGGCCGTGGTGATCCTATCCTTTGCGGCGATTCTGGCCGCGATCTACTACGCGCTCAAGGGCGGCATGATCTCCGACGAGGCGCTGAAAACCGGCATGACCGTGCTGGAGGGCGTGCAGAAAAGCGTGCATGCGCTGGCCGAGGCGATGGGCAGCAGCGCGGTATCCATCGCGGCGTTTGTGCTGGACGCGGGCAAGCTCGCCGCACGCGCCGCGGAGCAGATGATGAAGACCGGAAAGATCAGCAGGGAGGAGCGCAACAGGCGGGCGAAGGAGATTGCCGCGGAGCTGCTGGAGCTGGCCGGGATTGAGGTAACGGAGGAGCACATGACCGCGCTGGCCGTGGCGATTGAGGCGGAGTGCGACGCGATGGGCCACGCGCTCGACGTGAGCGCCACGGCGACGGCGACGGTGACGGGAACGCCCGAGGAGGTCAGGGAGCTGGCGATGCTGCTCGAGAAGGAGGGCGTGAAGCTGGATGTCGGCGTGAAGGGCGAGGCCGGGCAGGAAGGCCACGAGGGCCCGGCAGGCGAAACCGGATGCACTGAGCCGCAGAGCACAGAGAAGACGCCTGTGGAAGTGGGGGAACTGAAATTTGACCCCGAATACGACGTCATTCTCCCGGAGGTGGGAAGCCTCGCTTTCGGGCACGAGCTGAGCGACCTGAGCGACGACGGCGCTGTATACGTCGGCGTGAAGGATGAGGACGGCTGCTGCTGGATGCGCCTTGACCGCATCGACGAGGAGCAGGCGCGCGCGGCGATTTGTGCCAACATGCCCAAGGCGGACACGCAGGGCATGACGCTGGAGGAAATGCGCGAGCTGATTGCGGATTTCTGCACGGCGGAGGAGGACGAAAAAAGCGGCGCTTGACACTGCTGCTGAGAGGGATGGGCTGCCATGGTGAATCCATGCGGGCAGGGATGCCCGGACAGGAGCGCGACGTGCCACGCGACATGCGAGGCATATCGCGCCTTTTGCGAAGAAAACGCGCTGAGGCGTCGTGAGCGCAGCGCGTGCGCAGCGCATGAGCGCGAGCTCAACGAGCAGGATTACCGGAGAAGAACCGGAAAGCGCAGCCGGAAAAGAACAAGGTGAGGGAACGGCGGGAAACCGCCGATTCCCTTTTTTTGCGCGCAGGAGTGAGACGTTTTGGGAGGGAATGACCGGTGAATAGGAGAGATAGGCGAGCGGGCGCGGCGCTTGCGCCTGGTATCGCCCGCGAGCAGGAGGACAGGCGCAGGGAGGCGCGCAGGCGTGAGCACGCGGCCCGGCTGACGGGCGCGCACACGACCATGCCCATCAAGGACATGCGCATGGTAAACAAATGGCTGGCGATTGCCAAAGAGCACGACGCAAACCGCAGGCGCGGCGGCGTGAGCTGGTACATGCTGCTGCTGCTGGGCTTTAACACGGGCCTGCGCGTGGGCGACCTGTGCAGGCTGCGCGTGCGCGATGTGCGCGGCAGAGAGCGCGTGCGCATCATCGCGGAAAAGACGGATAAGATGACGGACATCCTGCTTCAGGTGCCCGTGCAGAGGGCGATCAATGCCTTTCTGCGCGGGATGGACGAGGAGAGCTATGCGCTCACCAGCCGCCAGAAGGGGAGGAAGGACGGCAAGGAGCGCCCGATTAGCCGCCAGCGATGCTATGCCATTATCAAAGAGATTGCGCAAAAGGCGGGCTTTACGGAGCACGTCGGCTGCCACACGATGCGCAAGACGTTTGCGTGGAATTTCTATCAGACGAGCGGCGACCTGGCAAAGCTGCAAAAGGTGCTCAATCACTCGAGCCAGGAGGCGACCATCCACTACCTCGGGCTCGACCAGCAGGCTGTGGATGAGACGATTGAGAAGATGCAGACGATGGTGTGAGGGGGATTG
>JALFHA010000113.1 GCA_022776785.1 Clostridiales bacterium
ACCCCTTCTTCGCTTCGCAAGCAGTTTTGTCAAGGGGTATTTTCACACACATGCATCCGCTAAAATGTCACACAGCATGATAGAATAAACAGGAGGCTCAAACGCGAGTCTCCTGTCGTTATATAAACCGGAATTGTGTACTCAAGCCCGATGGATGCTCACTAGGGCAACCAGCACTGTTGTCATTTGACGAAACTGACCTTTTCCTCAACGGTATTTCGGGTGGAAGCACCGCTCTGTGCGTCTGCCTGCTGATCCGCCTGACCGATCAGAAGCACGGCTACGGCCTGATATGCAGCATCTACGCCTAACTTCTCACACAGCGCATCGTGGTCATCGCCGTTGAGCACCATCGTCGGGGAGGATACGATCTTTGTACCATAACCAAGCGAGGCGGCCGCAAGCACCATGTTCTGGCAAGCAAGGCCGCAGTCAAAACTGGCGTTGGGCGATGCGGTGCCCTCGTTCATGTAAACGATAATGGCAGCAGGGGAATCTCCCAAACCCGCCTTTGACGCTCCTGTGGATGCAGGCGCAGACATCGCGCCCCCTTGCACATCGGCAGACGGTGAGCCGGTGCCCGACGGCTTGGCGGACTGGGCAATTTCGGTCATGACATCCGGATTGGTGATGACCACAAAATACCACGGTTGCTGGTTGATTGCGCTGGCAGTGGAAAGACCAGCCTGTACGACCAGGTTCAAATCATCTTCCGAAACAGCATCTTCGGTAAATGCCTGCGTGGTCCCGATACTCAGAATGGTTTGCACCGGGTTTTCTTCGGCGCTGACCCAGAACACTGTGCATGTGAGAGTCAGGGCCAAGAGCATACAAATCAGTTTTCTCATGCTCGTTTCCTTTCGTCATAGAATGGCCATGGGGTGCCTTGCACCGTGCTGTGGATTCCTGAATACTCCTCTCATTTATCCGGGAATACAGAAATCCTACCTTCTGCCGTTGAACACCATATGTTGTTTTCGTGAATTCAAGGCGAACTCTGTATTCACAATTGTGTACGCCTCCCTTTGCAGGCAAATCAGAGGCCCTTCATCGGAGGAACGAAGGTCAACGGAGAAGTGATTAATTCATCTCTGCGTCAGCAGCCGGCGAAGACGCAAACTTTTTCGGTTTTCCCTTTTTCAGAATACGGATTCTGCTTTGAAGGAGAGCCGTTAGCGCAGCGAACATCAGGACGCAGGACGCATAGGTTCCAAGCGTACCCATTACGTTGGATATGGAAATCTTTTCATCGCCCATGGGGCCGCCTCGCATCTTGTCAAACCCGGCGGGCATCTCACCATTCTCCCCGGAAAACTGTCTGCCGGCTTCAGACATGGAATCCTGTTCAGCCTGCGGCGTCATCTGTCCATCCTGTGGGGCTTCCGTCATGGAAAGCTCTCCATTGGCTCCGCTGTCTTCCTGCGGAAACGGCATATTGCCATACTGCGGCATCGAATTGCTGAAGGGCTGAACGAAGCGCGACAGAATGGAGGTGGAGGTGAGCGCAAACAGCCCGCTGCAGACAACTGCACAGAGCACAAGCGCCCCAGTCACAGTTCTGAAACGCCCGGAGAGCGGAATCCGATCCCATATCGCGCGGTGCAGAAGCGGCCAATGCAAACCCAGATGCACGCCGGTCAGCACAATGGACAGCGAAGAAAAGAAGTAGTGCCAGGCTTTGAGGCGGAAACCGCCCTCAATCGCTGTTGGAAGCGTTTTGGAAATCAGAAGCCCTGTGATGATGACGCAGGTCATAGAGACAAACAGCAGGAGATCAACCAGCCACAAGGGATTCAGCTTGATGCGGCGGTGCAAGATGCCGTTGGTTGTGCTGGCAATCCATGCCCAGTTCAGCGCCTTGTGCAGCACAAATAGTCCGAACAGCGCCAGACCGCCAAGCTCGTGAAAGCGCATGCTGATGACCCGCTTTTGATACATCAGGGCCAGAAGAACCAGGAGAACCAAATCGAGGGCAAATTTACAGAATCTCTTTTTCATGTGTTGCTGCATCATATTCCTCCTATCGACGGCGTGTTTTGCATTCTGAAGACGGATACGGGTGCCGATACACCGCATCCCTGTTCCGCTTCCGTGATTTCATGATACAGTACAGCTGTGACCAGAATTTGGGAGGAACATGACATTGCGCAAAAGATTGAGTGCCATTATGGATGGAGCGTGGCCTTCCTGTGGCTATTGTTATGCTGCACCTGCGGATTTGGCATGAGGAGCAATAGCGCTCGCTGAGCTTGATCCATCAAGGCCGATTTAAACGCAGTTTCCCATGGATAAAGGAAGCCCGGCAGCGAGCTTCTGCCGGGCTTCTTATGTTTTCGGCTTGTGCCGGACTTCCTGTACCGGGTTATTCAGCGATCTTGATGGTTCCCGCGGTGTCGCCCACCTCGATGGTGTAGTCGCCGGGGGCATCCACAGTGATGTCCATCTGGACAACACGCCAGGAGCCGCCCTCCACGGTCATGATCTTCTCCGCCACCACTTCGCCGTTGACCTTCGCCTGTGCGGTGGTCATGCCATCAGCGCCGTTGTTGCGCAGCAGGCAGTACACGGTGAAGGGCTCGCCAGCCTTGGCCTCGTTCCAGACGGTCGTCTGCAGGCTGGTGGAGGAACCGGACTCCACCTCCACCGTCTCCTGCTGCATGGGCAGGATCAGGCAGGAATACTTGAAGTCGGGGTTCTGGCCGTAGCGCATACCGAACTGGTAGGTCACCAGCGGATCGCCCCAGTTGTTCGGGGAAGCATGGTTGGGATCATCCTCCATGGTGGCCTGCACCATCAGGCGCACGTACGGGGACGCACCCTGATCGCCGGCCAGATCCTTCCACTGCTCGTTGTCCGCAACCGTATCGCGGGCAATTTCCTTGTTGATGATGCCGCCGGGCTCGCGGTCGCCGAAGATGAGATCGGCGTAAATCCACGGCGAGGTGCCGGTGACGAAGCCGCCCTCGGTGGAGCCGTGGTCAGCCGCCTGGCTGTAGCTCAGGTAGAGCAGCGCGTCGGCGCTCTCGATGGCATACTGCGTGGGCTTGGTGCCGTTCAGGCTCAGCACGATCGGCTTGCCGTAGTCCTGCGCGTCCTCGATAAACAGCTCGGTGGCATCGTTGATGCTGCCGAAGTCGCCGACGACCACATCGGCCTCTTCCATGTCCTCCACGACGGTCGCGCCCTTCTCGGCGAAGTAGCGCTTGTAGCCCTCCTCCGCAGCGCGGCCGGAGGCCTCCACATACACCTTGACGTCCTTGCTCAGCGGCAGGAGGTTGTTGTCGTTCTTCACCAGCACGGCAGATTCAGCCTGCAGGCGCTCGGTCAGCTCCACCTCATAGGGGTTGCGGGCAGCGCGCAGCTCTTCGTCGTTGGTGATCGGCGTGGGATTGGCAGCCCACTCGGCGCTGGCGCAGAGCTCAACCGCCGCGTCCACGTCGCAGTAGGGGTTCTCAAACAGGCCCTTGTTGAACTTGAAGCGCAGGATGCGGGTCGCAGCCTGATCGACGTTCGCCTTCTCCACCTCGCCGGAGGCCAGACCGTCAATGATCGCCTGCGGATAGTTGGAGGAAGGAGAGCTCTCCCAGTTGCTGTAATCGCGGATCATGGAGCCGGAGCCGAACATGTCGGTGCCGTTGGCCAGCGCTTCGTTGTACAGCCAGCCAATGGTCTGCTGACCCAGATCCACGCCCTCGGAGGTGATGCCGCTCATGCGTCCGGGGTTGCTCGGGCCGCCGCCCAGCGCCCACCAGTCGGACACCACAACGCCGTCAAAGCCCAGGGTATCGCGCAGGTAGCTCATGGTCGCCTTGTCCCACTTGACGTCCACGGTGTTGCTGATGCCGGTGCCGCCGCAGTTGGTCATGACCCACTCGGAGCCGGCGGACAGCGCAGCCGTCCAGCCCACCATCCAGTTGTCAAAGTTCTGCGCCACGCTGCGGGCCTTGCCGAAGGCGGAGTCGCCGCCGCGGCCGATCCAGTGCTTGGTGCAGGACGCCAGACCGTTCTCCTCGAGACCGCGGATCTCCTCATGCACGATGGAGGCGATGTACTCGGGGTTTTCGCCGTACTGCGCGCCGATCTCGTTGGCGTACGGCTCGAAGGTCACGTGAATGCCCACGGCGCGCATCGCTTTGCCGTAGAAGCACGCCAGCTCGTACGCCAGCTCGGGATCGTTCGCCGTGCCGAAGCCCTCGTGCGCCTTGTCGATGTAGCCGCCGAAGGAATTGTACTCACGGTCGGAGGTGAACACCATCGGCACGCCCAGGCGCTCGCCCTCGGCGCACGCCTGCAGGTTGTTCAGCGTGTTGGTGATGGTGATGGGGGTGCCGTTCAGGTTGAACAGCTGGCAGGTCAGCGCATAGTCATACACCATCTGACGGGCGTCCGCCAGCTGGGTGTTGACGCAGAACAGCAGGCCAACCTCCTCCTCGGGGGTCATCTGGCTGATGAGGTCGGCGATGCGGGTGTCGGTGTCCACGCGCCAGTCCTCATACACGTCCAGCGTGCCGTTCTTGTTGAGATCCTTGAACTTCAGACCATCGACCTCCAGAATGGGGGTCACGCCCTCCATATAGGACAGCTTGATCTGACCGGTGGTTTCGTCCGCCTCAATCACGGAGA
Source organism: Clostridiales bacterium (assembly GCA_022776785.1). Classification (GTDB taxonomy): domain Bacteria; phylum Bacillota; class Clostridia; order Christensenellales; family Aristaeellaceae; genus Ventricola. Next base: position 4,624 of record JALFHA010000113.1, read on the forward strand.
AATCACAGTTCGACTTGAGAAACTCCTCCTCAGCGGCGGCAGCGTCCTGATCAACCTGCTCCGCGCGGATGTCCATAACCTCCGCCGCAGAAACGGTCTCGCCCTCGGCAAACGCTCCGCCAACACAGCTCACCAGCATGATGATGGCCAGAATCAGGGACAGCTTCTTCATACGTGTTGCTCCTTTCATAACGCACTCGTCGTCCTCCGAACGGCCTGCCCTACCGACAAAGGGCATACGCCGTCCATTGGTCCTCCTGCATATAGCTTAGCATGGACATTTCTGCCAAAATATGAAAAATAGCACACGAATGCCGTTTTCTTTTCGCTTTGTGATGCCAAAGTGAAAAAATCGTGAACAAGGGCTGTGATTTTCCGGAACAAATCAGAACAAACCGGCATGCTGCCGGCGGCAACCCCGCCAAAGTGCTGTAAATCCCGATGCTTTGCGCCCGAGACCGATGCTTTGCGGAAAGATTTACATAGCAAACGCACATGCCCCCTGCCGGTCTGTGTCCCGGCAGGGGGCATGCGTTATGCGTTGTGTGCCTGCGCGCGGCGGATGATCAGAATCGCCGCCAGCAGCACCGCAGCGCAGAGGGCAGTTTCCAGCCATGCGCCGGTCCGGCTCTCCTGCGCTTCGGCGGAGAATCCGGGAACGGTCGGCGGCGTCTGCGGCGTGCCTGCCTGCTCAGTCGGACCCTCCGCGGGCTGGGCGGAGGTCTGCGGCGCGGCGGTCGCCGCATCCGCCGATTTGCCGCCGGAAGAAGCCGTCATATCCCCCGGATTGAAGGAACCCATGCCGTCCGGCGGGGTAAAGCCCGTGCCGTCGGGCGGGGTGAAGCCTGTGTCGCCGGGCATGGTGAAATCCGCACTGTCGGGCGGGGTAAAGTCCCCGCCGCCCGGCATGCCGAAGCCACCGCCTCCGCCGCCGGTGTTCATGCTGCCCATATCGGCGGTGGAGATGTCGCTGGCGTCCACCAGCGCCGTCCTGTCGCTCTGCTGTCCCTGCGTGGTGGAGGGAATCGTGCCCTCCAGCTGCCCGCGGATGCTCTCGCACCGCCTGGCGCAGAAGGTCTGCAGCGTATCCACGGCTTTCCCGAATTCCTCCATGTCATAGAAGGCGGATGTATCCTGCTCCAGATACGGCGTGATCATCGCCTGCACCCGGCTGATTTCCGCTTCCAGCCAGCCGTTTTCGATGTTTTCGGCAAGGAAGCTGCTGTACGCCTCGTGATAGGCGGAAAGCGCGTCCTCGCTGTCAAAAATCCACGCGATCAGGGGACGGGATTCCACCGTGCCGCCGCTGACCGGCGAATCGATGGGCGAATTGACGGTAGAAGTCGCGTTGGTCGAGGCGGAGAAGCCCCCGAATGCCAGATTGTAGTCCCACGGCAGGATGGACAGCTGCCCGTCCTTCTCGTACAGGTAGTAGTTGTGCACCATCATGCCGGTATAGCTGTCGTCGTTGCAGAGGAAATTGTGCACCGCCAGATAGCGGATAACCTCGCCGGTATCGACCACCTCGTCCACATCCTCGCCCTCGTTCAGCTTCCGGAGGGACTCAATCAGCCGTTTCTGATCGCTTTGGGACACGTTGGTTTTGGCGTTATTGAAAATGTTGCTGTAGCTGTCCGGATCGTCGTCCGAGTAAATCAGCTTCACGTCCTCGCTGCCCATACCGAAGGAGAAGCCGCCAAAGCCGCCGCCAGTCTGTTCGCCCTTGCCGTCGGGCGCTCCAGACGCAGCACTGTCCCCATTGAAGGGAGAGAATCCCTCGGGCATCTGTGGTCTGCCGGAGGCTTCGCCGGAGGAACCGCCGAAGGAGCTGCCGTCGTTCGTCTGCGCGCCGTCGGGCGCATCCGCGGTGGCACCGGAAGCCGCGTCGGTTTCGGCGTCGGTTCCGGTGGTCAGCTTGGACATGTCAAAGTCCCGGCCATTGCCCCGTCCGCCGTCAAAGGACATGCTGTCCGGCTTGTACAGCTCACCGCCGCTTAAGCCGTTGCGCTCCATGAATGCGTCCTCCACGCCCTCCACGGCCAGATACAGCCCCCATGGCTCGCCGTTCACGTTGATCTGCACATAGCTGCACAGCGAGGTCGGCACGCCCATGCGGTTCATCAGCGTGTAGGCCAGATAGTCCTTCATCATGGTCGCATCCTGAATCAGGTTGTTCAGGCTCAGCTTGTCCAGCCCGTGGTAGGTCATGTCGGAGACGAAGTGGTCAAACTCAACCTTGAAGGAATACCGGGTTGAGCCGAGCGTCGCCACCGAGGACAGGGAGGTGTTGCCCTTGGCGCGGATGGCGACATGGCTGAACCGTTCACCGTCGATG
>JALFHA010000161.1 GCA_022776785.1 Clostridiales bacterium
CGAGGTGTAGCGCAGTTTGGTAGCGCGTTTGGTTCGGGACCAAAAGGTCGCAGGTTCAAATCCTGTCACCTCGACCATAAAGATAGCGGCTTGAGCAATGCTCAGGCCGCTACTTTTATGTCTTTCACCCTCAAAAAAATCAAGGAATAACTGAATTTTTCCAAAGACTGTTTCCGGGCGCAGACGGGGCTTTTTCCCTCTGCCGCCGCGGGGGCAGTCTCCTTTATCTCACGCTTCCCGCGTATTATTTCCCCCGTGTGTGGTAGCAATGTGGTAGCTTTCACAGCGCCGCCCACACACGGGGCTGAAGGATTTCTATTTTTTGAGCACCAGCAGCGCCCGCTTGCCCGCCGGGCGCAGGCAGTCCTCCGCCACGCGCAGGCGGCGCGCCGTCTCCCAGCGGCTCTCCCCCTCGGCAGGCCAGACGAGCACAAAGCCGTGCTCCTGCCTGGGCGCGGGCCTCTGCTCAATCTCCGTGACGGCCTGCGCGCGCGTCGTTTCCTGCCGCACAGCGCGCAGGCCGATCACGCAGCGCAGCTCCACGCGGTCGCTCGTCGTCGCCCCGGCGGTCGTCTCAATGGGCGTCATTTCCGCCTGCACGCCCTCGCCCGTCTCCACCGGGAAGGTCATGGCAAACGGCTCGCGCGTGCGCACGGCGCAGGGCACGTCCGAATCCACCGGCAGGTAGACGAGCGTGATGCCCATCACGCCCTCCGCATCCAGTCTGCGCCCGGCGGGCGTCACGCCTGTGAGCACAGGCTGGGCAAAGGCCGCCAACACGGTGGCAATCGGCGGCGCATCCGTCGGCATCGTCGCCTGCACGCGCACACTCTCCCGCGCGCAGTGAATCTCCTCGCAGCACAGCGCCTCCAGCGGCTCGCGCACGGGCTCGAGCACCTCGCCGCTCAGGCTGTATACGTCCTGAAGCACCGTATCCTGTGTGCGGCAGCAGAGCATCAGGCGCACGCGCACCTCAGCCTCCACGCGCAGCGTGCAGCGCTGCTCCGCGGCAGCGGAATCCGCCATCACATCCACGACCTCCGCCTCGGCGCGCGCCTGGGCGTCAGACGGAAGCTGCGCATCCAGCACAACCTCATAGGGCAGCTCGTGCGCCGTCACAATCAGCGGCGCGCCCGCCTCCAGCGGCCTGTGAATCACCCGCACCTCCACCGTACCGCTCACGCCCACGCGCCCGGAGCCGCCTGTGATCTCCGGCTCGCCCGCCGTGCCCGTCGCGGTGAGCACATCGCCCACGCCCAGCTTGGCGGGCAGGTCAAATTCCTCCCGCGCGAGCGTGCTGCCCTCGGCAAGCTGCTGCGCTCGGCAGAGCGTCAGCTCCTGCAAGCGCGTGCGCAGCTCCTCGCCGCCCGGCGCACGCACATCGCCGACGACCTCCCGCTCCACGGTTTCCATCGCCTGCACGCGCAGCCCCAGCAGCGCCCGCAGCGATATCCGCCCGTTTGCCGCCGTTCCCTCCGTCTCCTCGACGGCGGCGCCGATCTCCAGCCGCATGACGGGCGTGACCCCCGGCATAGAGAAGATGTGCTCAAAATCGCAGCTCGTCTCCAGCGCGCGGATGCGCGTCAGGTCTCCCTGCGTGTAGAGCACCTGAAAGCAGACCTTGCCGCGCACACCGGCCTCGTTCGTGCCCGCCTGCCTGCCGGATACGACGGCCTGCGCCTGCACGCTGAGCACCGTCACCGCGTCGCGCATGCTGCCCGGCAGCGTCGCCTCGCCCTCGATGCTCAGCTGCTCGCGCGCCCTGGCAGCGATCCGCTCAAAGCACAGCGTCTGCCGCTTGATTTCCAGTTCCATATCGCTCCCTCCCCTGTCCTCCTGTTCTCCTGATACCTATGCAGGCACAGGCGAGGGCAGAACGGGCGCGCACGGCGACGACCACCATGCGGCTGAAGAGCTTGCCCATCTCCTGCCACGTCTCCAGTATCCCGGCACGATCATCTACGCCTTTGGCGCGTATGCGTTCTACAGGATCATCATGGCCGCGGTCAACCTGAT
>JALFHA010000153.1 GCA_022776785.1 Clostridiales bacterium
CCTGACTACTTTGCAAAAATGCTTTATCAATGGGAGACGTTGGGCTGCCGACCCAGGAAACTCGCATAGTCGCGCCGTAGGCGCTCCTTGCGGTTTCCAATCTCCGCCTGCCTGCTTCCCGCACAGCGGGCGGCAGGCTACGATTCCAAACCTGCTTGGGAATTTCATCCCCAAACCCCATCATCGCTTCGCGATTATCATCCTATCTTCTTAACGCAGAACGGTATGAAAGCAACGCCGTTATCTCTGTTATATGATTATAGCACGCTTCAGGCTACGGCGCAAGCCGCCGGCAGGCAGTTGATCTGACCGCGAAAAAAGGGCTGTCAGGCGAATCCTGAGCATTCCAAATAAGCAGCTTTTCTAAGAATCATCGGCTTTTTGAGCTTGAGTGCTCTGCCCCAACGCCCGCCAAAGGGCTTTCCGCTCTCCCTTTGGAAACCTTCGGGCGCAAATTCTTAGTTTTTGCTTGGAATGTTTGGATTCTTAGCCTGACAGCCTCCTGTTATGCGTTTTTTCTTATGCTTATCTCTACACGATGAAGAAGTATCCCACCAGCGCCAGCGCAGCCAGCACCAGTAGGCACACGGGCACGATCGTCACCAGCGCGGCGATGAGCATGGCGGGCAGGTCGCCCTTCTCCATCGCATCGTCAGGGGTGATCATATCCTGCCCGGGCATGGCCTCCTGCTCCTCACCCATCCGCTCGCGCTGAAGCTGACGGAAGCGCTCATAGCGCCCATGAAACGGCAGGCGCACGGCTTACTCCTCGCTCCCCAGCGGGTGATGGCACGCGACAAAATGGCCGGGCGCCATTTCCGTCCACTGCGGCACGGCATGGCGGCAGATTTCCGTGCAGCGGGAGCAGCGCGTGTGGAACTTGCAGCCCTCCGGCGGATGCACCGGACTGGGGATGTCGCCCTCGAGGATGCGCAGCTCCTTGTCCGCGTCGATGTCCGTCGTCGGAATGGCGGCCATCAGCGCCTCGGTGTACGGGTGCAGCGGGTGATCGAAGATCTCCTGCGTATCGGCCAGCTCGACCATGTTGCCCAGATACATCACCCCCACGCGGTCAGAGATGTACTTGACCACCGACAAATCGTGTGTGATGAACAGGTAGGTCAGGCCGCTCTGCTGCTTGAGGTCGTAGAGCAGGTTGATGATCTGGGATTGGATGGACACGTCCAGCGCGGAGACAGCCTCGTCGCACACCACGAACTTGGGCTGCACCGCCAGGCTGCGGGCGATGCCGATGCGCTGGCGCTGGCCGCCGGAGAACTGGTGCGGGAATCTATGCAAGAAGTAGCTCGCCAGGCCCGCGTCCTCCATCACCTTGACGATGTACTGCTGCATCCGCTCGTCGTTCTTCTTGAAGGAGCCGTGTGCCAGCAGGCCCTCGCCGATGATGTTGCCCACGGTCATACGCGGGTTGAGCGAGGAGTACGGATCCTGGAAGATGAGCTGCAAGTCGCGTCGGAGCTCGCGGATCTCGCTGTAGTTGAGCCTTGCGAGATCGACGCCCTCGTCGCGCAGCGCCTCGTAGCGCGCGAACGCCTCGTCCCCTGCGTGGCGCGCGCGCAGCGCGTCGAGCTCGCCCCGAACCTGATTGATCTTCAGATCCAGCTCGGCGATATTCGCGTCCAGCCCCTCGGCCTTTTTACGCAGATTCTCGATGCTGCTGCGCTTGCCGGAGACGTTCTTGCCCTCCTTCTCCGCCTTGTCGGCGTAGAACTGCGCATCGTCGATGTCCAGCTGCACGGCGCGGCGCTTGGCGCGCACCCTGCGCCGCTCGGCGGCAAGGTCGTATTCCCGGATGAACAGCGCCACAGGCTCGCGCATATCCTCCACGGCGACAAAGCCGCCGACGAGGTTCGCCATATCCAGCAGCGCGTCGTTCATGTCCTTGTAGGCTTTATCGACGTCGTTGCTCTTCTTGTACTTGGCCTCGCCGTCGGGCATCGCGTCGTACTCGCGCTTGATGCTCTCGTAGGCCTTTGTAAGCTCGCGCCACTTCGCGCGCCGCTTTTCGATGCTCGTCAGCGTCTTTTTGACGTAGCTGGGCGCAATCTCGTCGAGCGTGCGGCCATAGTACATGGTTCGTCCGTCGGTCTGCCGGTAGAGCTGCAAAAGCGTGCGCCCCAGCGTGGACTTGCCGCAGCCGCTCTCGCCGACCAGCCCGAACGTCTCGCCCTCGTAGATATCCAGCGTGATGCCGTCGTTCGCGCGGACGAACAGACCCTTTTTCTTCAGCGGGAAATATTGCTTGAGGTTGCTGACGCGCAGCAGCACCTTCTTGCCCGCGTTTGCGTTACTTGAGGTTTGCACGGCGCGCCTCCTTTCCAGCGTAGAAGCAGCGGACCTGCTGATTCTCGCTCACCTTTTCAAGCGTCGGCTCCTCCTCGAGGCAGCGCTGCTGACAGTACTTGCAGCGCGGAGCGAACTTGCAGCCCTTGGGCAGGTTCAGCGGGTGCGGAACCGCGCCGGGGATGGACTCCAGCCGCGTGCCGGCGGGGGTATCCAGCCTCGGGATGGAGACCATCAGCCCCTCGGTGTACGGATGGGAGAACTCCGCGTCGGAGAAGATCGTGCGCGCGGGAGCCATCTCGACCACCTGCCCGCAGTACATCACGGCCACGTCGTCCGCCATCTGCGCGATGACGCCGAGGTCGTGCGTGATGAACAGGATGCTCGTGCCGTGCTCGCGCTTGAGATCGTTCATCAGCTTGAGGATCTGCGCCTGAATCGTCACGTCCAGCGCGGTGGTCGGCTCGTCGGCGATGAGCAGCTTGGGCTTGCAGGCCAGCGCCATGGCGATCATCACGCGCTGGCGCATACCGCCGGAGAGCTGGTGCGGATACTGCTTGGCGACGACCTCCGGGTTGGGGATCTTCACGTCCGCGAGCATCTCCACGACCTTGCGCTTGGCCTCTTCCTTGGAGAGGCCCTGGTGGATGATGAACGGCTCTGCCACCTGCCGCTCGATGGTGAACACAGGGTTCAGGCTCGTCATCGGCTCCTGGAAGATGACGGAGATCTCGTTGCCGCGGATCTTCTGCATCTCCTGCACGGAGAGCTTGGTCAGCTCCCTGCCGTCAAAGAGGATGCTGCCGCCCGCGATATAGCCGTTGCCGTCGAGCAGCTTGAGCATACTCATCGCCGAGACGCTCTTGCCCGAGCCGCTCTCGCCGACGACGCCCAGCGTCTTGCCGGCCTCGACCGAGTAGGACACGCCGTTGACCGCCTTCACCACGCCGCGCTTGGTGGTGAAGAAGGTTTTCAGGTCGCGCATTTCAAGTAGTGCCATGTTCCTCTTCCCCTCCCTTTATCGTTCAAGCGCCTTGGGATCGAGCGCGTCGCGCAGGCCGTCGCCGATCAGGTTGATGCAGATGGTGCACACGCCGAAGATCAGCGCGGGGAACACCCACTGCCACCAGTACTGCTGGATGACGATGGAGTTGTTCGCGCCGTTGAGCAGGTTGCCCCACGTCGGCGTGGGCAGCGGGATGCCGAAGCCCAGATACGACAGCGTGGACTCGGTGAGCATACAGGTCGCAAAGTCCAGCGTCATGGAGACGATCAGCAGCGAGATCACGTTGGGCAGGATGTGCCTGAAGACAATCGTGCCCTCGCGGATGCCCATCGCCTTGGCGGCGGTGACGTACTCCATCTCGCGCTGCGCGAGAATCTGCGCGCGCACGAGGCGGCAGGTCGGCACCCAGGACAGCACGCCCAGCACCACCATGATGAGGTACATGCGCTGCGTGGGGTCAAGGCGCGAGCCGATGACCGCCGAAAGAATCATCGCGAACGGGATGAACGGCAATCCGCCGACGACCTCCGCCACACGCATGATGATGATGTCCATATGGCCGCCGAAGTATCCGGCCAGGCCGCCCAGCAGCACGCCCAGGATCGTGGCGATGATGACGGAAATCGCGCCGACGGTCATCGTCACGCGGCCGCCGTTGACGATGCGGGTGAGCATATCGCGGCCGAGGCTGTCCGTGCCGAGCGTGAAGCCCTTCAGGCCCCAGGTGTAGAGCTTGCCGTCGCTGCCCAGCGCATAGTTCTGGTAGTTGCTCACGAAGATGCGCTCGATGTTGTCCGCGGCGTGAACGCTCGCGGGCACGTCGATCTGGTGATACTTGTTGTTGCCCCAGCTCACCACGTCGCCGTTTTCAAGCAGTGCCGTGTAGTGGTAGCGGCCGCCGTAGAGGTGAACCGGCCGTGCCGTCAACTCCGGCACCTGGGCCTCGCCCTTGGTCGCGTTGCCCCAGACAACGATCTGCCCGTCCTCGGTAATCGCGGCGACGGACTTGCTCGTGGACGCGATATCCACGACCGTCTTGCCCTCCAGTGCCGCAGGAATCTTGGAGAGCGGCGAGTTCTTGCCCTTCGCTCCGGTATAGGCCACCGTGCCATCCTTGAGCAGCGCGATATACGCGTTCTCCGTCAGCGCGACCTTGGCAATCTGCCCGTCATAATCGGATTTCACCTTGACGTCAGACATATTGCCATTGCCCCAGAGGTAGAGGTTTCCGTCGGAGGTGACGATGGCGGAGAACTGGTTGCTCGCCTCGAGCTGCACCACGTCCCACGCGTCGCCGCCCTCCTTCATGGCCTTCTTCATGTCGCTGCCAAACTTGTCCTGCTGCAGGCGCGTGTTGCCCCAGACGACGACCTCGCCGTCCTCGGTGATGGCCACAGCATGATCCGTGCCGGCCGCGACGGAGACGACCTTCTCCGTTTTCAGCTTCTCCGGGAAGTCCGCCATGTCGATCTTGTCGGTGATCTTCGTGTGACCCCAGATATAGAGCTTGCCGTTTTCATCCACGCCCAGACCGTAGGTGTTGCCGGAGGAGATGTCGGCAACGCCCGCCTTGAGCAGCTCATCCGGCACCTTCATCATGTTGCTTGAGGGCGGCAGGTTGACCAGCGAGGCGTCCTGATCGGACAGGTCGAGCGGCCAGAACTTCGGGCCGATCAGCACGAAGATGAAGATGGCGATAAACACCGTCAGGCCGATCATCGCCAGCGGCTTGTGCAGGAAGCTCTGCACCATCGCGCGCATGGGGGTCTGGATCTTCTCCTCCTCCTCCAGCGGCAGCTCATCGCGGCTGCCCAGCACGCAGCGCTTGAACCAGCGCACGAGGAAGAATTCTTTTTTCTGCTTGCTCATGCTTCTTCCTCCTTACTTGTCCACGCGCACGCGCGGGTCAACCAGGCCGTAGCTGATGTCCATAATCAGCGAGCCCAGCAGGGACACCACAGTGTAGAACATCTGAATCGCCAGCACCAGCTCGAAATCGAGATTGTTCAGGCCGGTCCAGTAGAGCTTGCCCATGCCGTTGAGGGCGAAGGTCGTCTCCACGATGACCGAGCCGGAGAAGATGCCGATGAACCAGCCGATGATCGAGGTGATGATCGGCAGCAGCGCGTTGCGCCACGCGTGGGAGTAGATGACGACCTTCTCCCGCAGGCCCTTGGCGCGCGCCGTGCGGATGTAGTCCATGCTCAGCGCGTCGATCATGGCGCTGCGGACATAGCGCGTCATGCCGCCCAGCGAGGCGAACGTCATGACGATGACCGGCAGCGTGACGTGATAGAGCATGTCGGTGAACTCCTGCCAGCCGTTAGCATAGGTCATGCCCGCTGTCTTGGTGCCCGAGATCGGGAAGATGCGCCAGACGACGCAGAAGAAATACATGAAGATCAGCGAGATGATGTAGATGGGCAGGCTGTAGCCGATCATCGTGACGACCTGCACGCCGTTATCCAGCTTGCTGCCCTTGTGCACGGCGCAGTAGATGCCCAGCGGTATGGTGACGCCCAGCGCCAGAATAGTGGAAAAGATATTGATGAAGATGGTGTTCTTCATCGGGTCCTTGATGACGGAGATCACATCCTGCTTGAAGAACTGGGATGTGCCGAAGTTGCCCTGCAGCATTCCGTCAAACGCACCGTCGGTTGTCGGCCACAGGCCCATCCACCGGGCGTAGCGGACAATCAGCGGGTCGTCAAGGCCCATCTGCTTGCGCAGGTTCTGGTAGAGCAGCTCATACTCGTCGGGCTTGAGGCTCTGCTTCTGTGCCTCCAGCTGCGCGCGCGCAGGGTCGGAGGGAATCAGGTTGTAGAGCGAATACATCAAAAACGAAACGATGAGAAACACCAGTGCGATGTATCCGATGCGTTTGGCAATATACTTGCCCATCTCATCCATCCTCTCTTGAGTCCATATTTTTGTAGGGCTTGGGTCGCGGTCATGGAAGCCCCGCCGCAGAGGGGGCAAAGCAAAGCCGCCTTGGAACAAGGACTCTGCCTTTTTTCGCATGGCAGAGAGCGCCCTTTGTCAAGGGCAAAGCCCTTGTCCCTGAGGGACAATTTCCATCTCTTGCGTATCAAGCGCCAGCCTCGCGGCAGCGCGTAGCCTGCGCAGGCGGAGCTGATGCGGCTTCCTGTCATAAAAGCCAAAGAGGGCGGGCGCAGTGCCCGCCCTCCTGACTATGATGCTGTGTTGCCGAGATCACTCAGCCACGGTGCAGTACACGATGGCCTGCTGGAAATCCCAGAAGGAATCCTGCGTGTAGCCCTCCAGCCAATCCGGGTACATGGTCACGTACACGTTGGAGTAGAGCGGCACCTCCGGCAGCAGCTCGTTCCAGCGCTTGATGAACTCGCGCCAGACGTTCAGGTAGCCCTCGGTATCGTCGGACTCGATGCCGTAGACCATGTCCATGGACAGGTCGTCGAGCGTCTTGTCGAAGATGAAGTTGGTGTTGTAGCCCTGCTTGACGTACGTGGACTCAGGGTCAGAGGCGAAGGTGTACGCGTAGTCATAGGCGGGCACGAAGCCGGTAGCCAGGTTGTACATGCTGTACGTCTTGACGGCGTACTTGTCGCCCTGGGACTCGTCGCGGTAGATGTAGTTGAGCAGCTCGGTGAAGGTCATGACCGTCTGGTTGATCTTCATGCCGGCCTTGGCGACATCCGGGTTCTCCGCGAGCATGACCTTGAGCAGCTCGGACACCGGGTTGCCCTCGGAGGAAGCCCACTCGATCTGCAGCGGCATGAGGATGGTGCCGTCGGCGAGGGTGACGTTGCCGGCGTAGTCGCCAGCCTCCTCAGTGGTCACCTTCTTGTAGCGCAGGCCCTCGGTGTAGTCGCTGCCGTCGGCATTGTAGACCCAGCCGTCGGCCTCGAGCAGCGCCACAGCGCCGTCGTAGCTGTACTCGTAGGTGTTCAGGTTCTCCTCGAGCCACTCCTCGCACTCCTGATACTGCCACAGGCCGGAGCTGTACGGACCGTTGACGACGCCGCCCCAGCCCTTGCAGAAGGTGTTGGCGAACTCGTTGCGGTCAAGCAGCATCGCGACGGCCTGACGCACGGCGGTGAACTGGGTCGGGCCAAAGTCGCACTGGAACTGGATCTTGCCGTAGCCGGCTCGATCGAAGGAGAGGTACTGGAAGCCGCCCTCGTCGATGATGTCAAGCGCGGTGTTGATGTCGTCGCCATCGGTGATGGTGTCGAAGAAGTTGAAGGCGCCGGTCTTGATGCCGTCAGCCCAGGTCGCGTCCTCCGCGCGGGTGATGACGATCTTCTCGATGCTCGGCTTCACGCCCTCGAAGTTGCCCGCATAGTTCGGGTTGATGGTCAGAATCGCCTGCAGGGCACCCTTGTCAAAGCTCACCAGGTTGTACGGGCCCGCGGTCACGCGGTCGCCGGTGGCAAAGCGCGCAGCCTCAACGTCGTCCTTCACGTTCTCGAGCGTGAAGTCTCCGGTGAAGTAGCAGCCCTCGCCGTCGTCCGCCACGTCGATGTCCGCGCCGAACCAGTAGGTGACGTTCATCGGGTATGCGCTGGCGTAGGTGAGATCATAATAGTAGGGCAGCTTCTCGGCGACGATCTGGATGGAGTAGGTGTACTCATCCACGATGCGCAGGCCGGAGACGGTGGCCGCCTCGCCCTTCTGGAACGCGGTGCCGCCGACGATGGTCTCGGCCAGAGCGCTCATGACGCCCATATCCTGCGCAACCTGCGTGCACTTGAACAGGCTCTCCACGACGTAGTCCTTCGCGGTGATGGGCTCGCCGTTGTTATACACCAGACCCTCGTTGATGGTCACGGTGAAGGTCTTGGTGCCGTCCTCATTCACCACGGAATCCATCTCTTTGACGATCGTGGGATTGACGACGAACTCGCCGCCCTGATTCGAGGCGACGGTGCTGTAATCGTCCATCAGCTCACGGACGAGCTTGTCCGCAGCGTTGTTGGTCCACATCTCACGGCCCCAGTCACCGGAAAGCTCGGTGCTGCTGCCGTAGACGATGGTGCCCTTCTCGATGCCATCAGCCATCGCAGCGACGCTCAGGGTCATGAGCAGCGCGGCAGCCAGCAGCAGGGAAAGCAGCTTCTTCATGGGTAATCTCCTCCTCATAATGTTTTTTATATCTATCGGCGGAAGACACCGCCTCAAAATATACGGCTTCACGGCGCGGTGCGCCCGTCCGGCTCCTCCCCGTCGGGGATGCCCAGCACGTCGGCGATTTTGGGAATCTGCTCGCGCCCGGGGCGCTTGCCATGAAGGATGCGGCTGATCTGCACGGGGCTTGTGCCCACCGCCTCAGCGAGCTCGCGCGCGTCCATATCAAGCTCCAGCAGGCGAATCTTCACCCGCCGTCCGAACGGCGTCAAATCGCTGTTCCTGCGCATGCCTTCCTCCCCGTGTGATCGGGCCACCCGGCCCGTCGAATGCTGCGAACCCGCCTCGCCCTCCGGCGCTTTATGCTCACAGCGGTTAAACGGATTAACCAGATACAATCATACCGTCTTGTCTGGTTTTTGTCAACAGTTAAATCCCGGAAGAGACACCTTCTCCCGCGGCAACGATCTTCTCCCACGTCGCCTCGGTGACGGGAATGCCCTCGCGCAGGTGCTTTTCGCGAATGGCGGCCAGGTTTTCGCCCGGCGCGTGCACGCCCGCGCCCTCCGTGGGCGAAAGGCTGTGCAGGTAGTCAATCGTCTGCTCCACCTGCGCGTCCACGGCGTCCGCATCCACCACGGCCGCGTAGTTGATGCAGATGAAGACCTGGCTCATGCCCTTCTCACCGTCGCTGGGCTTGCCGATGACAAGCGCCGTGCGCCCCAGCGAGAGCGCGGAGGCCAGCAGGTCGAGCATGATGCTCAGCGCGCTGCCCTTCCACTTGGCCATGGGCAGCATCAGGCCGCTTTTGCAGATTTCGCCGGGGTCGCAGGTCAGCTCGCCGCGCTCGTTGTAGCCGATGGGACTGTCGAGCATTTCCCCCTTCTGCGCCATGATCTCCAGCTTGCCGTAGGCGTACTGGCTGACGGCCATGTCCATCACGAGGCTGCCCTTCCTGCGCGGCAGCGCCAGCGTAATGGGGTTGTTGCCCACGGAGGGCTGCTTCGCGCCGTAGGCCGTCAGGTTCATGCAGGTGTTGGTGAAGCAGATGCCCGCCATGCCCGCGTCGGCCATCATCAGGCCGTAGCGCCCGGCGCGCAGCCAGTGGCTGTTGTTGCGCAGGGCGACGCACGCGATGCCGTGCGTCCTCGCCAGCTCGACGGCGCGAAGCGCCGCCTGCTCGGCGATGAGCGGGCCCACGCCGAAGTGCGCATCCCACACCTCCATGCCGCCCAGCCCGCTCACGCGCTCGGCCTCGGTCACGTTCGCGTCGCACAGGCCGCTCTCCATGTCGCTCAGGTAGCGCGGATAGCGGTTCATGCCGTGGCTGTGCACGCCGTCGCAGGAGTTGCCTGCGAAGATCTCCGCAAAGTGATGCGCCTTGTCCGCCGGCAGGTAGCGCAAAAGCCCTTGCTCCATCGCTGCTACAGCCCGCTCGTAGGTCACGTTCAGCATGGGAATTGTCCTCCTTTAGTTATGCAAGTCTTTCTGTATAGCATCGGCCTCGAGCGCTGGACATCAGGATTTTGCAGTCCTTCGTCGGCAAAGCAGCCGGCATCATGCCGGTTTGTCGCTCAGTTCTTCTACTGTAATGTTCTCCATCACGCGCTCAAGCTCCTGCCGCTCAATGCTGCCGTTTCCGCCCAGCGCGGCATTGGTTACGCCGCAGGCCATCGCCAGGCGCAGCGTCTGTGCGTCGTCCATGCCGCGCGCCAGCGCGCTCAGCGCACCGGCGAGGGTCGCATCCCCACTGCCCACGCTGGAAACCACGCGCACAGGCGGCAGGCTCGCGCGCCACGCGCCCCCGGGCGTCATCAGCACGCCGCCCGCTGCGCCCATCGAGACGAGCACACGCTCCGCCTGCGGCATTCCCTCGCGGGCCATCATCCGCAGCGTCCGCGCGTCCTGCGTGCGGGGCTGACCGGTCAGCGCCGCCAGCTCGCGCTCGTTGGGCTTGGCCAGCGCATAGGAGGCTCCCGCCAGCGACGGCGGCAGCGTTCGCGCGTTGCAGTCGAGCGCGCAGCGCGCACCGGCAGCGACAGCCATGCGGCTGACCGCCGCATAGAAATCCTCCGGTGCTCCGGGAATGATCGAGCCGGAGCAGCACACCATGTCGCCGGGACGCAGCGCCCTATCCAGCTCGGCAAGAAGGCGCCGCGTCTGCTCCCCGTCGGCGCGCGGCCCGGCCTCCGTGATAACCGTCTCCCTGCCGCCCGCGCGGTCGAGGATGTTGATCGTCGTGCGGCACGCACCCGGCACGGACACGAACACACAGGAGCAGCGCGCCGTCATCTCGCGCCTGACGGCTTCGCCGCCATCCTCGCCGAGGAAGGCGTACAGGCGCACGTCCTCGCCGAGCTGGCTGAGAACGCGCGCGACGTTCACACCCTTGCCGCCGACGGCGACGTGCGGCGTCTGTCCGGGATAATCCTCCCCCACCGTGAAGCCGTCGATTTCAAACAGCTTGTCGATGGCCGGGTTGAGGCACAGTACATGGATCATTTTTTCCTCCCGCTGAGCTTTCGGAATTTTTCAAAGAGCCAGCTCTCGATTTTGTCGCCGTAGCGCATCGCCAGCACGAAGATGACAAGCATCGGCACGCCCAGCGCAGCCCACGCCCACGCCGGCATGGTGAAGGCGCCGCTGCCCAGCAGCGCGGCAAACACCAGCCCCCACGGCCTTGTGAGCGCCATGATGCACACAAAGCGCCGCAGCGGGATGGAGGTCAGCCCCGCGAGGATGCAGATGGCATCGTCCGGAAAGAACGGGAACAGCAGCGTCAGAAAGAGGAAGGTATCCTGCTTTTCCTCGATGACGGGCAGATACTTTTCCATCACGCTGTTGTCCACGATGTGCTGCACCGCCTTGCGGCCAAGCCTCCGCGCGGCCAGAAACACGATCACCGAGCCTGCCAGCACGGCCAGCACGCCCAGCACCATCGCCTTGACGAAGCCCAGCGCCAGCGCGCCCGCCATCATCGTCACGTTGCTGGGAATCGGCGCGACGATCACCGTCATCATCTGCATCAGGAAGTAGACCAGCCCGCCCCAGATGCCCGTCGCCGCGATCATCTCGCGCAGATCCTCGACGGAGCCCAGCCGCTCCAGCCAGCCGCTGCGAAGGAGCGCATAGCCGCCCGCTGCAATCGCCGCGGCGAGCACCAGCACGATCAGCACAATCCGCAGCACCCTGCCCGCGCCGAGGGAGGCTCCCTTTCCTGCGCGCCTCTTGTCTTCATCATCCTTCATCTTGATTGTTCCACTCTCCCGTCTAAAGCACATCCACCGCGATGGTGTAGCCAAAGGTGAACACGGCCAGCAGCACGGCGCTCAGCGCCAGCAGCGAGGCGTGTATGCGGCGGCTTTCCGTCAGCCTCGCCAGAAGCAGCGGCAGCGGCGAGAGCGCATAGAGATAGCGCGGGCCGGAGAGCAGCCACGTCGGCGAGAGCACGACGGCGACATAGACGAAGCTGTACGCCGCCAGATCAAAGGGCAGCTCGTTTTCCCGCAGCGCCAGCAGCGCGTAAACGAAGAACATCGCCGCGAGCTGCGCGCCCCAGCTAAAAAACCAGTCGTCCTGCCCGAAATCCGTGATCGCGTAGTAGACCGTGTTTGCCGTCGAGCCCCAGAAGGTACCCGGCTCCTGAAACCAGTTTTCCTTCTGATAGGTCATGTACATCAGTGCCTCGCCCGTCACCGCCCAGTTGATCGCCCAATAGATCAGCAGCCCGGAAAAGACGAGCAGCATCTGCCCGGCGCACCGCGCAACGCGGCGCACGTCCATCCTCCGCCGGGGAATTTCCGCCAGCAGGGCGATGAACATCAGTCCCGCAACGATGACACCCGGCATCCGCGTCAGCGCGCTGCCCATGCCGCACAGCGCCGCCAGCCACGGATGGCCGAGCCGCAGCAGCACCATCGCGCCGAGCGTCAGCAGCAGAAACAGCGCCTCCGTGTAGCAGCAGTTGAGAAACACGCTCATCGGGCTGAGCAGGAAATACGCGACAGCAAGCCTCGCCTCGCGCGCGCCGTAGGTGCGATACGCCAGCGCATAGAGCAGCGCCGCGCAGCCCATCGCGCACAGGCGGGAGATGAGCATCCCCGCGAGGAACACGCTGCCGCCGGTCAGCGGCGAAAGCAGCCGCATCAGCAGCGGATAGAGTGGGAAAAACACCAACCGCAGGCGCTCGTCGCCTACGCTGGTGTATCCCTCCTGCGCAATGCCGATATAGTGGCGTGTATCCCAGTGATTCCAGAGCGTCCCCAGCGATTCGAAAAAGCCGCCGGGGATGCCCATCGCGCGCATCATCCCCCATGCCAGCAAATCCACCGCGGCGCGGCTGAGCAGCGCCGCCAGCGCGGCCAGCAGCAGCGCGTGCACAGGCGGCGTCCCCACAGGCGCATCATTCGCCAGCGCATCCGCCCTCTCCTCCCCGCGCAGCATGCGGGTCAATCGCGCAAGCAGCCGCATGCCGCACACGCCCATCAGCGCGATGGAAAGCCCTGCGGCCAGCTTCGGGAGCAGGTCAAGCCAGAAATCGCTCATGCGGACTTATCGCCTTCTCCTTCCCTGCTTCTGGGGCTGCTTGGCGGGCTTGTAGGCGTCGCTCATGTTCACGCGCGGCGGAAGGGAACGCACGCCGGCGATCTCCTCCTCCTCGGGCTCGAGCATCCTGGCCATCCTCGCCATCACGCCCGCATCCTTGCGCGCCTTCTTCTCTTTGGCAGGCTTTTCCGCCGTCTGCAGAAGCTCCGGCGTCTGCGGCCACGCGGGCGGATCCGGCAGATCGCCGACCGCCTCCCCGGTCACATAGTCGCCATAGGATACGCTCCTGCCCGCCCCGCGGCGGCGCTGCGCCATCTGGTCGCCCGCATCCCGCGGCTCCTGCTGCACATCCGCCTGCTGCGCGGCGAGCTGCGCATCATAGGCTGCCTTCTGCCGCTCATACTCCGCCAGATCGCGCTCGTACTGCGCCTTTTGACGCTCGTATTCGGCCATCTGGCGTTCATATTCCTCCTGCGCAAGCCGCGCCTGCTCGGCCTCATACGCCTCCTGCGCAAGCCGCGCCTGCTCGGCCTCATATGCCTCCTGTGCAAGCCGCGCCTGCTCGGCTTCGGCAGCCTGCTGCGCACGTCGCGCCCGCTCGGCCTCTGCCTGACGGCGCGCGTCCTCCTGCATCTGCTGCTGCCAGGCGTCGATCTCCCCGCGCCTGCGGGCGACCTCCGCCGCGCCCGGCCCCTCGGCGTGCACCGCCGCGTAGCGCAGCGTGTCCTCCGCGCTCGGCGCAGGCGCGCCGGTCGTGCCATAGCGCATTCCCGGATACGCGCCCAGCTCCTCATCGGGCACGCTGTCCGCCTGCGCCATCGCCTGCCGGGCCGCTTCCTCATCCGGCTGCGCCAGCGGGAGCCAGTCCTCCTGCGCCTGCGGCTCGGGCTCGGGCTGCCGTCGCGCGGCGGGGCGCTGCGCGGCAGTTGCCTTGCGCCGCAGCTCCTCCTCCTCGTCATCCTCCGGGTCGGGAATGCGCAGCAGGCGGCGAAGGCGGCGAGCCCACAGGTGATAGGGCTGCCAGCGCACCAGCCACACAAGCCAGTCGATCACCAGCCCTGCCGCGATGAGCACAATGGCGATCACCAGCCAGTTTTTGCCCAAAAACTCCAGTATCGTCGTATGATCCGAGCTGAACAGCGCCCAGATGCCGTTCACCAGCGCGCGAACCCAGCTCATCAGCACGGTAAACAGCGAATCCGCCCATGCGCCCATGTGCTCCCGCCTCCCTGTCATCGATAAAGCCCCGGCTTGGCTGCCGGATTTGAAAAAATCCGGTCGCAGGCCGCGGCCGGACATGATGGTTTCCCAAAGCTATGCGTCAGTACGCTTCAATCGTCACCGAAATTTCGGGCGTGCCCAGCGCACAGTCGAATTTTTCCGCGTTGTCGATGTGAATCTGCACGGGCAGGGTATGCGTCCCCGCCTCAAGCTCGCTGACATCCACGAACAGACGCACATCCTCCTTGCGCAGCGCACTGATGAAGCGGTAGCCGCCCGTCAGCTGCACGGTGGTCTGCGAGCGCCCCAGCCACACGCGCTGGCTCTCGCTCTGCCCCTCGATCTCGATGCTCACCTGTCGGAACGTCTGCTCGATGGTCTTTTCCTCGATCTGCGCGGTCACGCCCACATCCGTAGGCACGGTGTTTTCGATGCCCGTGGGCCGCTTGAGCTTCACATAGCCGCTCACGCTCTCCGTCGCCCCGTCGATGTTGAGCGGCTGGTCGGTCGTCAGCGCGGTCAGCACGCTGAGGATTTCCTCCTTTGCGGCGACGAGCACGGCATCCTCACGGGTCGCTACGCCGACGAGCTCATAGCCCTCGGCTGGCGTGCCGGTCACGAAGCCCTCGACATCCAGCGGAATGGAGCGCATCGGCACAAGCTCCACCTCGACCACAACCGTGTTGGTGATGACCGTCTGATTGGTGATTTCCAGCTTGTCGGAGACGATGGGCTCGCCCGCGGAATCCTGAAGCTCGACGGCCAGCGCCATGCGGTCGCTGGGGCGCTCCATGGAGAGTGCGGAGAGATCGAGCTTCACCGCCGCGCGCGCCACCCGGGTCACCAGCGACTGCGGGCCGGAGACGGAGAGCATCGTCGGGTCAGACCTGACGCTGTCCACATACACGCCCTCCGGGGCCTCGCCCGTCTGCTCGATGGTCACAGGCACGCGTCGGGTCATGTAGCGCTCGACATTCACAGTCACGCTGGCGGGCTCGCAGGCGACCACAGGCCCGTAAACAGAGGAGGAGAAGCTGACATTCACCGTGTTCTCGCCCTCGCCCGTCACCTGCGTCAGATCCAAATGGGGGTTGTAGGCCGTGCCGCTGACGCGGTTGTAGTTGGACTGCGCCACCTCGACCGTCATCCTGACGGCGGGCAACAGCTCGGAGAGGTCGTCCATCACGATATAGCCGCGGCTCTTGAGCGCGGCCTCGCCCGTCACGCTGACAGCGACATTCTGGAACACGCGTCTGCGCGTGAGCGTGCCGTCGGAGGCGACCAGCGCCATCCAGAACACCAGCGCCAGAAACACTGCTGCGACGCGCAGAAACACCTTGCTCCCCAGGATGCGTGCCAGCCCCTGCCGGATCCCCTTGAACGGGCCACGCCGGTTATCAGGCCTTTTTGTCGGTCTGCTGTTCATCACGGGCGCCCCGCCTCCTTTCCCTGAAGTGGAGCAGGGACACGCCAAAGCGGCTTTCCTTTTCCTCCTCCGTCTCGTAGATGCGATGCAGAATCTGCCGCAGAGAGCCCTCGTCCAGATGGCGCACGAGATGGCCGCTCTCCGCCATGGAGATGATGCCGGTTTCCTCGGAGACGATGAAGACCGTCGCGTCGGACACCTCACTCACGCCGAGGCCCGCGCGGTGGCGCGTGCCCAGGTCGCGGCCCACGCCGGTGGTATCGGACAGGCGCAGCAGGCACGCGGCGGCGACCACCCTATCCCCGCGCACGATGACGGCGCCGTCGTGCAGAGGCGTGTTGGGCTCGAAGATATTCTCAATCAGCGGCTGGGAGACGATGCCGTCCACGCGCGTGCCGGTGGCGATGACGTCGTTCAGGCGGTTCCTGTTTTCCACGACGATCAGCGCGCCGACGCGGCGGCGGGCCATGTGCTCGAGCGCCAGGATCATTTCGTCGATTATCAGCTCGGTATTGTTCGTCTGCTGAAGCCGCGCGGCGGCGTCAAAGACGGGGTTGTTGCCCAGCTCCTCCAGAATCCGCCGGATCTCCGGCTGAAAGAGGACGATGAGCAGCACCGGCCCCGCGTTGATGGCCCACGAGAGCAGCGCGTGGATGGTGCGCATCCCCAGCACGCCGCTGAGCCATGTGGCCGCCAGCAGGATGACGATGCCCTTGATCGTCTGGGAGACGCGCGTCTGGCGCACATGCACCAGCAGCTCGTAGATGATGAGGGCCAGCAGCATGATGTCGATGACGTCAATCAGCCGCGTGCGGTTGAAAATATTCCAGATGATCGCGGAGATCAGCTCCATCACATTCTGCATAAAGACCCTCCTCTCCCGATGCCGGCGCCAGCATCCGTGCCGGCGAGCAGAATACAGGTCTATTATACACCATCCCCTGCGGATAGGACAGAGCAAATCAAGCGTTATTTGTGTTAATTTTTGTGTCTGCCGCCCTCCTCTCTTTTCAAAGCAGGCAAAGAAAGCCCCGCAGCGCTGCCCGTTATGGGCTGCTGCGGAGCTTTCATGATATATGCTGCCAGAGCGTATTCAAGGCATTTCCCGCTTTGAGCCTGACGCCATGCCTGCCGGGCGTCGACGGTTATCCGTCATTCTCTTCCTTGCGTGCAAGGGCGAGAACACCGCAGCCCGCGAGCAGCCCCAGCGTCACCCAAAGTGCCAGAGCAGAATTATCGCCTGTCTTGGGCATATTCACCGCAGGCGTCTGTCCAGAATTGCCCGCAGAATTGCCCGCAGAATTGCCCGTGTCGACCGAAATGCTGCCGCCGCCCGTTGTGAATTGCATCACATACGCATCGGGATAGGTGTTCCCTTCATAGTTTGCCCAGACATACAGATAATACGTCTGTCCAGCATTGCAGTCAATCTGCCCATCTGCAAATCTGATGTGAAGCGGAGTCGTTCTGCCGCCCGATGCAGGCCGATGGAAGGTATCGCCATTCCATGCGATAAAGCCGCAGTCCGCGGGGACATCCGGCCACGTCGGGTAACGGTGATTCCGCGCGTACCTTCCGTTATCCCTGAAATCACCATACTGATAGCCGGAAACACGCTCCGAGAATTTCACCGTCTGAACCGATACGCGAACATCCGCCGCCGCAAGACCCGGCCCGACGGTATACGTCAGCGTGAATTCCTTCAGGCAGCCACTGGAATAATACCCGATGTCGCTTACCCGAATATTCTCCATCACATCAGCCATCGCCGATGCAGCGGTCAGCCCCAGAAGCATGGCCAATACAACCGCTATCACCCAAATCTTCTTCATCCTATGCAGCTTCCCTTCCATTTGTTCTTGCATTCGTCCCAGTTACAGGTTGCGGATGGAGGCGGTAATCGCCGCCGCCAGATTCTGGAAGTCCTCATCGTCCGCGGGCGAGAAGGCGAACATGTAGAAGCCCGGTTCGCTCGCATCCAGCGCGATGCAGTTGAGCAGATCGTTCTCAAGGTCCGCATAGACGATCACCGCGATGCCGTTCACCTCGACGAGCTCCGCGCCGGGATAGGCCGTCACCAGCTCGGCGTGGAACGCCTCAACGGTGCAATCCTCCTCAAGCGCCTGCCACGCCATCGTGCAGGAATAGGACA
>JALFHA010000164.1 GCA_022776785.1 Clostridiales bacterium
GCCGCACGGCATAGCTGCCGCTTTGCGCCTGGAGCGATGCGCGCAGAGACTTGAGCATCTGCGCCCAGCCGGAGGCGACGTCTCCGGTGAGTACGCCCATGTCAAACGTCATGCCGGGGCCGACATGGATGGCGGCAAGCCGCTCGAGAATCGGCGCGTCCTCCGCAGCGGGCGGGTTGGCGACCATGAGCGCGTTGGCCGTGTCAAAGAAGGATTTGGGATCCATGGAGAGCACCTTCTGCACGGGGACGAAGCTGTTTTCCTCAGCATATTCTCCGGCAGGCGCGGTGTATTCGCCGTCGCGCGCATACGCGGAGAGGGGCAGCAGGCGCATCTGCTCCTGTATGGCGTAGACGCCGGGCAGGTCATCCTCGCCGGAGAGCACGATGCGCGCGATGAACCAGGCCGTTGCGGTGGGCACGTCCACGCGGGTGACACCGTCCGGCAGCTCGCCCGTCCAGCCGGGGAGGGCAAAGGCGTAGATGCCGGGCGCATCGAGCACGGCCACGGTGTTGGTCCACGCGTCGAGGAGCTGCACATTGAAGAAGCGATCCGCTTCGGGCATGACGTAGATGAGCGGCTCTCCGCTCAGGTCGAGCCACGCCTGCGTGTAAACGGTATCGACGTTGGGCGTGACGACTGTCCGGAACTGTGCGTTGGCGAGATCCTTCGCGTGGATGAACTGGTTGATGGGCGCGCGCCCGGTGACGGGGGCTTCTGTGTTGGTGGCGCTGAGCATGGTCGCATGGGTCAGCACCAGCGGAAAGGCGTAGGCATACGCTTCGCTGACCAGCGCCCAGACGGCGTCGCCCGGCTGGCTGGTTTCGGCGGCGGCGAAGCCGGGCAGCAGCAGGGTGAGCGTCAGCAGAAGGGACAAGAGCTTCTTCATACAAACCTCCTTGTTGTGCGGCATAAGCGCCTATTTTATAGATATAGTATAATGGGAATGAAGAAAAAATGTCAATAAAAGGGGAACGAAATGCCGACGGACGGCGCGAATGAACGACAAAAACGGCGCTTCTTCCTGCCGGGACAGGAGAAGCGCCGTGAAAGTGGCTGAAATGGCTGAAAACGAGAATGGATGTCGTTTACTCGCCCTTGCGTGCGCGGGCGGCGGCCTTCTTGCGCAGCTCGGTTTCGAGGATGCGCTTGCGCATACGCAGATTCTTGGGCGTGACCTCAAGCAGCTCGTCGTCGTCGATGAACTCGAGGCACTCCTCGAGGGACAGGTTGCGCATGGAGACGAGCTTCATTGCGGTTTCGGCACCGGCGGCGTTGCGGATGGAGGTCAGATGCTTCTGGCGGCAGACGTTGACGTCGATGTCGCCCTGACGCGCGTTCTGGCCGACGATCATGCCGGTGTAGACGGCGGTATTCGGGCCGCAGAACAGCGTGCCGCGATCCTGCGCGTAGAACAGGCCGTACATCACGGCCTCGCCGGTCTCGGTGGAGACGAGCGCGCCGACGTTGCGGTGCGGGATGTCGCCCTTGTACGGCTCATAGTGGTCGAACACGGCGCTCATGACGCCCTCGCCGCGGGTATCGGTCATGAACTCGCTGCGGTAGCCGAACAGGCCGCGGCTGGGCACGGTGAACTCGAGGCGCACGCGGTCGGTGCCGGTCATGTTGTCCATCACGCCGCGGCGGCGGCCGATCTTCTCGATGACCGCGCCGGCGTACTCGCTGGGCACGTCGCAGATCATCTTCTCGACCGGCTCGAGCTTATTGCCGTTCTCGTCGGTGTGGAAGAGCACCTCCGGCTTGGAGACCTGGAACTCATAGCCCTGACGGCGCATGTTCTCGATGAGCACGGAGAGGTGCAGCTCGCCGCGGCCGCTGACGCGGAAGGCGTCGGGGGATTCGGTTTCCTCCACGCGCAGGGAGACGTCGGTCTGCAGCTCGCGCATCAGGCGCGCGCGCAGGTGGCGGGAGGTGACGTAGGTGCCCTCGCGGCCGGCGAACGGGCTGTCGTTGACGGAGAAGGTCATCACGACGGTCGGCTCGGTGATCTTGACGAAGGGCAGCGGCTCCACGGCGTCCGTCGCGCAGATGGTGTCGCCGATCATGATGTCCTCGACGCCGGTGATGGCGACGATTTCACCCATCTCGGCGGTCTCGACGGGTACGCGCTTGAGGCCGTCGAAGGCGAACAGGCTACTCAGACGGAAGTTCTCGTGCAGGTCGGGGTCGAGGTAGTTGGCGCGGGTCGCCATGGTGTTGAGCTTCAGCGTGCCGCGGGTGATGCGGCCGATGCCGATGCGGCCCACGAAATCGTTGTAGTCGATGGTGGAGATGAGCATCTGCGCCGGGGCCTCCGGGTCGCCCTTGGGCGCGGGGATGTACTGGAGGATGGTGTCAAACAGCGGGCGCAGGTCGGTGCCGGGCTGCGCGAGGTCGAGCGTCGCGGTGCCGGTGCGGGCGCTGGCGTAGACGATGGGGGTATCGAGCTGGCTCTCGTCCGCGTCGAGGTCGATCATCAGGTCGATGGCCTCGGAGACGACATCCTCGCAGCGCGCGTCCGGGCGGTCGATCTTGTTGACGACGATGATGACCGGCAGCCCCAGCGCCAGCGCGTGCTGGAGCACGAAGCGGGTCTGGGGCATCGGGCCCTCAAAGGAGTCGATGAGCAGCAGCACGCCGTCCACCATCTTGAGCACGCGCTCGACCTCGCCGCCGAAGTCGGCGTGGCCGGGGGTGTCCACGACGTTGATCTTCACGTCCTTGTAGTAGACGGAGGTGTTCTTGGCGAGGATGGTAATGCCGCGCTCGCGCTCGATGGCGTTGCTGTCCATCACGCGGTCGGCGACCTGCTGGTTCTCGCGGAAGACGCCGCCCTGCTTGAGCATCTCGTTGACGAGCGTCGTCTTGCCGTGATCGACGTGCGCGATGATGGCGATGTTGCGGATGTTCTCACGAACCATTTCCATATATGAGCCCCTCTTTCTGATGGTTGGGATGGGGAAGGGACGCTGCTGCGCCCCGGTGGGGGGAATCGCTTAGCCGTTGCGGGAGGCCGTCTCCGCGAGCTCGAGGCCCTCGTTGTTTTCCGTCGCCCAGCGGATGGACCACTCGTTTTCAAAGAGGATCACGTCGCGGTCGTGGCTGTCCCTGGCGAGAGACGAGGTGGAGGAGAGCTTAAGCTCCTCGGCGGGCTTGGGCGTTTTGGTGATCCAGCGCACGAAGCGGTAGCCCAGCTGCTGGCGGCGGATCTCGGCATTGTACTCCGTCTTGAGCCGGTGCTCGAGCACCTCGAACTGCAGCACGCCGACCACGCCGACGATGATCTCCTCAAAGCCGATGCCTGGGCGCTTGAAGGTCTGGATGGCGCCCTCCTCGGAGAGCTGCATCACGCCCTTGACAAACTGCTTGCGCTTGAGGCTGTCCACGCTGGTGACGCGCGCGAAGAACTCCGGCGCAAAGACCGGGATGCCCGCGTAGCGCAGCTTTCTGCCGGTGGTCAGCGTATCGCCCAGCGCAAAGACGCCCGGGTCGAACAGGCCGATGATGTCGCCGGGGTAGGCGTTTTCCACGGCCTCGCGCTCGTCGGCCATGAACTGCTGCGGCTGCTTGAGCTGAATCGGCTTGTTGGTGCCGCTGTGCCAGACGGTCATGCCCTTGGTGAATACGCCCGAGCAGATGCGCATGAACGCCAGCCTGTCGCGGTGGGCGGGGTTCATGTTCGCTTGAATCTTGAAGATGAAGCCGGAGAAGTCCGGGTCGGTCGGCTGCACGGTGCCCATATCGCTCTCGTGCGGGGCGGGCGGGGTGGAGTATTCGAGGAAGCGGGTGAGGAACGGCTCCACGCCGAAGTTGGTGATGGCCGAGCCGAAGAACATCGGCGTGAGCGCGCCTGCGCGCACCTGCTCGAGGTCAAAGGCGTCGCCCGCCATATCCAGCAGCTCGATTTCGTCCATCAGCCGGGTGTACAGGCGCTCGCCGAGCACCTCCGGGAGCGTGGGATCGTCAACCGGCAAATCCGTCTTCTCCACGCGGGTTTTGCCGTGGTCGCCGCTCTCGTAGAGCTCGACCATCCTCGTGTCGCGGTGGTACACGCCCTTGAAGTCGCCGTCCGTGCCGATGGGCCAGTTGATCGGGCAGGCGCGGATGCCCAGCACCTGCTCAAGCTCCTCCATCAGCGAGAACGGGTCCTTCGCGGCACGGTCCATCTTGTTGACGAAGGTGAAGATCGGGATATTGCGCAGGCGGCAGACCTTGAAGAGCTTGATGGTCTGCGCCTCCACGCCCTTGGCCGCGTCGATGAGCATCACGGCGCTGTCCGCCGCGACGAGCACGCGGTAGGTGTCCTCCGAGAAGTCCTGGTGGCCGGGGGTATCCAGAATGTTGATGTGGAAGCCGTCGAACTCAAACTGCATCGCCGAGGAGGTGACGGAGATGCCGCGCTGCTTCTCGATCTCCATCCAGTCGCTGGTGGCGTGCTTATCGCTCTTGCGGGCCTTGACGGAGCCCGCCGTGCGGATGGCGCCCGAGTAGAGCAGCAGCTTTTCCGTCAGCGTCGTCTTGCCCGCGTCGGGGTGGGAGATGATGGCGAACGTGCGGCGGCGGGCGGTCTCGCTCTCGAGCTGTCCGGGCACAAACACTTCAGGCATGAAGAAATCCTCCTTGGGAGCGGCCGCTGGCCGCGCGAATCACACTTTTTGACAAGCATATAGTATAGCACAAAGCCTCTGCAAAGAAAAGCGGAAAGGCGCAAAAAATGCGGAAATCCGTTGCAGAAGCGCAAAAAAACCGATATGCCGCGAAGCGCCTGAAGTAAGATAGTCTTATGGAATAGAATACGATATGCATTTTGGCCTCTGGTAGCGTGCGCAATGACACGCACGAAAATGCACGGAGTGAGGGGAAGGCCGCAAAGGCATCTGCATGACAGGGAGGAAGAAGGATGAGGGAAAATGTGAAAAGAAAAAACAAAAAAACAAGAAAGCCGGACGAACGCCCGGCTTTCCCTCTGGTGCGGTAGATGGGACTTGAACCCATACGTCATACAACACACGCCCCTCAAACGTGCCTGTCTGCCAATTCCAGCACTACCGCATATTCGATTGTCGCTTGTCAGAAGCAACAGGTATATTATATGCAGACGGCGTGGAATTGTCAATACCCTGAGCAAAGAAATTTGAAAAAACCGCTCGAAGGCTTCATCCGGCGCCTGTTTGGGCGTCTCCCTTTTCGGAGCTGTCTGCCTGCTGCCGCTTTTTGGCGACGTCCAGCGCCTGCGAGAGCTGGCGGGGAATGGGTACGCCGAGCAGAACCGCATTTTCCAGAATGGAGATCGCTTCATTGACGGTGTAGAACAGCGTCACAGCGCCCACGCAGGCGGAGCTGCCGGTCAGCTGATCCAGAATCGCTGCGAGCAGCACAAGCACCAGAATCATCGCCTTGCGCGCCAGACCGAAAAAGCCGGCACGGCTGTCCAGCGCGCCGGAGGCGGATTTGGGGCTCTTTCCAAGCGCCGCCAGTACCAGCGCACTGATATAGTCGATCGCCATCAGCAGCAGAAGCAGACGCAGCCCCGCGGACATCTGCGTGAAAAGACCCGTGACGGCGCCGGCGAGCGCTGCCAGCACCCCAAGCACAGTTTGCATAATCCCTCGGACTCCTTTCGGAAGAAATATCGGACAGGATGAAAGAAACTGCCCGGCTGCTCCGTCTATAAAAAAGAGCCTGAGGCGCAGGCCGTGCACTGCCAGTCTATGCGGCGAAACATGCCGCGTGACGCCGCGGGAAAATAGTCCTTGCATCGAGCAAAGAAATGAAGTATGATAGAAGATGATTCTCTATGACATATGACACAAGGATAGAAGAGGAGGTGACAGCCATGCCGCAGCAGCCGCAGCAGCCGGAGCGCCGCAGGCGCAGACCGCAGCCCGTGCCGCCTGAACCGCAGGAGAGCGAACCCAATCGCATTGTGATCGCAGAGGATGGAGATACGCCGGAGTGGCTGGTCTCCGCCGGAAATGTGAGCGGTGCGGCTTCACGCCGGGCCAAGCAGTTTGGAACGGACAAGGCGGAACAGGAAAGCAAAAGGACGCAGCGCCGTGAAAAGGCACCGCAGGATCAGAATGAGGCCCGGCAGAGCGCACAGGGCCGCCCGGCCCAGCAGGAGGCGACGCGGCATCAGGCCACGGGGGATGCCTCCGTGAGCCAGACGGTTGCCGAAAAGGGCGCGGCGCGGAAGGCTGCGCCGGCCAGAAGCGCCGCAGCGCCGAGGAAGGCGAGCGCGTCGCAAAGAAGTGCGCAGAGCAGAGCGCGCAGCGCGTCCTCTTCAAAGCGCAAAAAGAAGAAAAAGAAGAAGCGCGGCACGGGCGCAGGCTCGCTGCTGATCCGGCTGCTGCTGGCAGCGGCGGCGGTTGCGCTGTGCGTCGTCGGCGCGATGGGCGGCGCCCGCCTGATGGATATCAAGCAGACGCTCGACCGGGGCGACGGCGTGTTCTATCCCAATATCTTCGTCAACAATATCCCGCTGGAGGGCAAGACGCTCGACGAGGCCGCGCAGGCCGTCACCGCGCAGGTGACCAGCCTGATTTCCAACTGGAAGATCACGCTGCGCACGCAGGACGGCCGGAGCTGGGATATCACAGGCGACGACCTGAGAATGCAGTACGACGTGGCCGACCAGCTTGATCAGCTCTGGGCCATCGGGCATACGGGCTCCTCGCAGACGCGCTATGAGCAGGTCAGGGCGTTGGAAAATGAGCCCGTCTACCGCTACACGACGCTCTCCTACGACATGTCGATGGTCAATCAGATCCTCACGCAGATCAAGAGCGAGGTGGACAGGGCGCCCGTCAGTGCGACGAAGGTCTACGATGAGTCGGTCTGGCCGCCGTATACCTACACGGACGACACGCCGGGACAGGCGCTGGACATCACCGGCCTTAACGAAAAGATCTGCGATCTGGTGAACAGGCTCGAGAGCGGCGTGGTCGATCTGGCACCCACCGTTGTGGAGCCTGCCGTCACAAGGGCGTATCTTGAGAGCCAGATTGTCAAGCTCGCCACCTATGAGACGACGCTGGGCAAGACGGGCGACTATGTGGAGGCCCGGCAGGAGAATATCCGCATCGGCACGGAGAAGTTCAATCACCTGACTATCAAGGCGGGCGAGCAGGTTTCCTTCAACAAGGTGACGGGCAAGCGCAGCGATCCCAAGAACGGCTATCAGGAGGCACTGGAAATTGCCTACGGCCAGTATCGCCCGGGACGCGGCGGCGGCATCTGCCAGGTGTCCTCCACGCTGTACAACGCCGTCGTCAATGCGGGGCTGGAGATTGTCAAGCGCGTGCCGCACGCCATCCCCTCGAGCTATGTGTCCAAGGGACAGGACGCGACGGTTTCCGACGACCGCTACGACTTCATCTTCAAGAACAATACCGGCGAGGAGATCTTCATTGAGTCCTCGTTCTACAAGGCCAAGAACGGCTACTACCGCACCAGCTTCACCATCTACGGCAGGCCCGATCCGAACGGCTACAGCTACAAGCTGGAATCGGTGGTGACGCAGACCATCGAGCTGCCCGAGCCGGAATACAGCCAGGATAAGGACGGTACCTACGTCATCTATGACGATGAAACCTATCAATACAGCGAGGGACGCGAGGGCTACGTCGTGGATGTATATCTGGTGACGATGGACAGCAAGGGGCTGGAGGTCAGCCGAACGCTCGACCATACGGATTCCTACGCTGCAAGCGCACCCAAATACTACGTCGGCGTGACCCCGCGGGAGACGCCCGTGCCCACGACCGGCCTGGACTGACACGCGAAGGGAGATTGAAACGCATGAACGCCAGAATTCAAAAGGGGCTGGCCGCTGCCGCGCTGCTGGCGCTGCTTGCAGGCCCGCTCTCCCTCGCCCCGGCAAGGGAGGCCTCGGCGGAGCGCCTGCGCGCATTTGACGGTGAGCGCAGCCGCCGCGGCGTGTTAATCAGCGACGAATGGATGGCGCAGGCGCGTGTCGGCGGCCTGCCTCTGAACCTGCGCCTGACGACGCCGACAGGCGCGGTGGTCGCGTTTATGGAGCGCCTCACCGACTTTGGCGAGGAGGGCATGGCCTTTGAGATGATGGCCGACGAGTGGCAGGATGGCCTGACGCTGCAATTCGACCAGCGCGCGCTGGACGTCCTCGCGCGCGTGGGCGTGACGAAGCTGGTGCTTGCCGATGAAAACAGGGAGGTGCGCGCCCGCTATGACGTGCAGGAGCTGATGGCGATCCGGGCTCTGCTGGAACTTGGGGACAAGGAGCAGCTGTGCATTGCGGGCGAGGATGCGCCGCTGATGGCGATCAATGAGGACGGCGTGCGCCGCCAGGTGACAAGGTAAGCAGATGGTGCGCGGCGCGGAGGGGCTTTCCGCGCCGCGCGCTGCGTTTGGCCGCCGTTTGCGCGCATGAATGCGGTTTTTGTAGGCGTCTGGCGACATTGCGTCCGCGTCTGCTTGCGGCGGGTCAAAGAATATGATATAATTTTTCACAATCAGGAGGGAACGATATGCGTCTTAAGCAACTGGCTGCCGCGGTGCTGGCAGTGCTGGCGCTTGGCGCCGCCTGCGCGCAAGCGGACAGCGAGGGAAGGATTGTGCAGTCCTCGTGCAGCATCGTGCGCTCGGGAGAATACTATCTGGTGTACTGCTTCGCGCAGGTTCACAACGATTCTGACGAGGTCATCTGTCTGGAGCGGGGCACCTTTGACCTGCACGACGGCGAGCAGAGCCTCGTCAGCAGGGAGATCACCCGGCTTTGGCCGTCGTTTCTGGCCCCGGGTGAGGACGGCTATTACTTCGATGTGATCTCCTTTGAGCCGGGCGAGGATGGGCAGGCCCTCCTGCCCACGGTCTCCGGCATTGATTACAACGCCGTCTACACGACGGTGGATGCAAGCTATGCCAGCTACGATCTCTCCGCCGTCTCCGCGGTGGAGGAGGACGGGGCCGGGCGCATCACCGTGACCTGCGAGCTGACCAACACCACGGACATGGTGGCCTATGAGCCGACCGTCGCCTTCGGGCTGTATACCGACAGCGGCTCGATGATCTATGCCGACGGCAGGACGATACAGGGCGTGGGCATCCCGGCGGGCGGTTCGCTGGTCGTGCGCTTTTCGGTGGACAGCGTGTTTGTGGAGCAGTGGAAGCAGTACGGCGTGAGCATAGCGGAGGCGCGGGTCAACGCCGCCTTCCGCATGGATGAGGATTGACGCATTGAGTGGGAGAGGAAGATCGGTATGGAGAAGAAGACAATTCGTTCCGGCGCGCCGTTTCTGCTGGCCGGGCTGGGCGTGATGGCCGTGGCGCTGATCGTCGGGCTGGGCACCCTGCCCACCTATCTGCTGGCCGCCGCCGCGGGCGCGGGGCTGTTCGTGCTGGGCAGGCGCGCCTTCCCGGACAGGGTGATCGAGGTGGAGCGCGGCCCGCAGTCCGGCAACGCCGAGGTGGATGCGCTCATCCGTGAGGCGCGCGCGCAGCTTGACCAGATCGCCGCGGCGAACGAGGCGATTGCCGAGCCGCAGCTCTCCGCGCAGATCGAGGACATCGAGACGACCTGCCGTCGGATTCTCGCGCTGCTCGAGGAGCAGCCGAACATGCTCTCCTCGCTGCGCACCTTCCTGCGCTACTATCTGCCTGCGACGCTCAAGCTGCTTTCCGCGCGCGCAAAGCTCGAGGGCGAGGTCAACGCGGGCCAGAGCGGCGAGATTGCCGCGCGCATCCGCGAAGCGATGGCGCAGGTGCAGACGGCCTTCCACAAGCAGCTCGACGCGCTGAGCGAATACCGCTTTATCAACCTGGAGAGCGAGATGGACGTGCTCTCCGACATGCTCAAAAGCGACGGTCTGACCGCTCAGGCGGATGCCCCGGCGCAGGCAGAGACGAAAGCAAAAGAGGAGGAAGACGACCCGTTCGCCGGGCTCTTCTCACAGGGGGCTAAATAATGGGGGAGTTCGCACAGTTTGCGCTCGCGCCCGAGCAGGGCGCCGTGCCGCGCATCGAGCAGCTCGACGGCGACATGCAGCAGCGCATCCGCGAAATGGCGGCCCGGCTCGACGTGCGCGACAACGCCGCGGTCATGGGCTTTGGCGCCAAGGCGCAGAAGGAGATGAACGCCTTTACCAGCATCGCGCTTGCGCAGATGCTGCGCGAGGATGTCGCCCCGCTGGGCAGCGTGATGCAGACGCTGGCCGAGCAGATCCGCGGCTGCTCCTTTACGGCGCAGGCCAAGGGGCTGCTGCGGCGGATGTTCGGCGGGGCTGCGCCGCTTGGCGAGGTGCGCGCGGCGTATGAGAAGGCCGAGCCGCGCATCAATGCCTGTGCGGACGAGATGACCGACCGGCGCGTGGCGCTCATGCGCGACAGCGCGCTGCTGGACAGGCTCTACGAGCGCAACGAGGGGCTCTACCGGGAGCTGTGCTCGCTCATCGTCGTGGGCGAGGAGGCCATCCGGCAGGCGAAGGAGCGCGGCGAGGACGCGCAGGCCGTCGCCCGGCTGGAGCGGCGCGTGCAGGATATCCGTGTGACG